>JBAQHL010000039.1:0-26732 GCA_049288295.1 Desulfobaccales bacterium | reverse complement strand
CCTTCGAAGCAGTCTTAATATAGTCCACCAGGACGTCCGGGCAGTTGCTGCCGATGCCATCCAGGTTCATGGCCAGATAGGGCTTAAGCGTCACCACGTCGTCGATATTCCAGATATAAACCAGGAGCCCGGCGGCATGGGCGGCCTTCACCAGGTCCGGAGTGACATAGCCGTAATGGAGAATCAGGGCCTCAGCCAGGGCCGCCTTCGCCAGGCCCGCCGGATCGGCGGGGCAGCCCACCAGGAGGACGCCGGTGCGCAAGCGGGGTTCTGCTTCCTTTAAGGCCTTGACCACCGGATGCCAGAAGGAAATGACGTGGGTTTGGGCAAAAATGTCCCGGCCCTGAAAAAACCGCAGCAGGGCCGGCGCGGCCTCCGGGTGCTTCACCTCCACGATGAGGTGGGCCTTGCCTGAGACCTCCTCCACCACTTCGGCCAGGGAGGGGATGGCCTCACCCTTGCCGGCATTGAGTTTTTTTAGTTCCGCCAGGGTGAAATCCTTGACTACGCCGCTGCCATCGGTGGTGCGGTCCACCGTGGCATCGTGGATCACCGCCAACTCGCCGTCCCTGGTAAGCTGAACGTCCACCTCCACCGCAGCCACCCCCATGGCCAGGGCGGTGCGGATGCTGAGCAGGGTGTTCTCCGGCTCGTAGGCCGCCGCGCCCCGATGCCCCATGATATGCACAGGGATATCTCCTTTCGAATAGGGTCAGGCCGGCCCCGCGGCCGGACGCCCTTGCACAGTTCTATAAATTAACATATTTAAAGAAAAATGCCTGTTCCGGCAAGGAAAGGAGTGCACGTGTCCACTTGGCTGGCGCTGTCGCTGGTTTCTCTCGGACTGTGGGGGTTGTGGGGGTTGTTTTCCAAGGTGGCCACCCAGCACCTGGGTCCCCAGGGAGCTTATCTCCTCGGCATGTTCGGTTATTTGCCGGTATTTTTTATTTTGTTGTATGAAACCGGCGGCAAGGTGCCCTTCCACCCCTGGGGCTGGGCCGCAGCCCTGGCTGCCGGCATGTCCACCGCCTTCGGCTTGTTTTTTTTCTTTCGGGCGTTGCATTATGGCGCGGCGTCGGTGGTTGTCCCCCTCACCTCCCTCTATCCCGTGGTGACCGTACTGCTCAGTTGGGTTTTTCTCAGAGAAACCCTCAACCCACGCCAGTTGGTCGGCCTGGTTCTGGCCATGGTCGCGGTGTGGCTCTTGTCGGAGTAAGACGTTTCCCGGGGAAAAGCGGCGATTGTTGGGAAAAGACCGTCAACCGGAAAGCAGGCGGGCGAGGTCGGACAGATCCTCCTTGGCCTGGCGGAGGGCCTGCTTGACCTGGTGGGCTGGGAGGGGAGAGGTGGGTTGGATGTCCGCCGAAGGAAAATTCTCCTCGCTGGTCCAGGGGACCTCGCTTTTGAGACTCATGAGGTCATGAAACACCAGGACATAAGCCGCGGTGAGCAAACCGGCGGCGCCTGCCTCCAAACTCTCCCAGGAGAAGGCGGGCTGGGAGAACTCCACCTTGGGGACCACGGCGGCTGGGGTCTCATGGCCCGGATCCTCCATCTGCCGGGAGAGAGCCTCGGTTAAGGGCAGCTTTGCCAGTTTCGTTTTCTTTCCGGAAAGCTGTTTCTTTTTCGACATAATTCCAGAAATTCCTGGGTAAGTTGTTGATAATCCTGGGTGCCTGAGCTCCGGGGATCAAAATCAAAAATGGCCTTCTGAGCGATCTGGGCCTGATTCAAGGCCTCGTTTTTCATCACCAGGGTCGTAAAGGTCTTTTCCCGGTAGGGTCTGAGTTGCTCCAGGATATATTCGTTGGTCACCCGGTTGCGCCTGTCGAACATGGTGAGGAGGATGCGGAAAAGGTCTTCCTGGAAAAGCCGCTCCGGGTCCAGCCCTTTTACCGTCTCCACGGTGGTGAGCAGGTCTGCCAGGCCGTCCAGGGAGTATCGGGAAATCTGGCAGGGAATGATAATAAGATTGCAGGCGTACAAGGAATTGGTGGTCAGCACTCCAAGGGAGGGAGGACAATCAATGATAACGAAATCGTAGTCCACTTCGTTCAAGGCCTGGGCCAGGATGGCTTCCCGGAAAACCCGGGTATAAGCCATTTCCGCCGCTCTGGCCAGGCGGATGTGCGCCGGCGCCAGGAAGAGTCCCGGAACATAGGTGGGCAAAGTCACTTCGGCAATGGGCTTTTTGGGAATGCTCATGACCTCGGCCATGGACTCCTGAAAGCTGTCCGGGTCCACCCCGATGCCGATGGTGGTGTGGGCCTGAGGGTCCAGATCCACCAGCAGGGTGGCATAGCCCTGATAGGCCAGGCAAGCCCCCAAATTGATGGTGGTGGTGGTCTTGCCGGTGCCGCCCTTCTGATTGATGATGGCAACCACGTTGCTCATGATGACTGAGTCTTCCTCGGGCAGGGCCCACAAATTTTTTTCATGGTAAAGTAACCTCCGGGTCCCGTCAAGGATTATCTCTCCCCACTTTTCTGCTCCTTTCAGGGGCTCCTGCCTGCCTGTCTGGCACAGTGAGTGCAACGTATAAATTAGTTGATGCTCTTTTCCACCGAAATCGCCTAGGAGCCCTCCTTTTGGATCAAGATGAGGAAAGACGCCGGTTCCAGCGGCTGCTTCTGACCCTGCCCCTGGAATACACTAGCTGTCATCCTGAGTCAGGTGAAGTTCACCAAGGACAAGGAATACTAAAGGATTTTAGTTTGAGTGGCGTCTACTTCCACTCCCTGGACCCCCTCCCCCTCGAACCGGGAAATACCCTCATGCTCACCATCTCCACTCCCCTGGCCCCCTTGAGTCATTGTGATTTCCCCTATATCCAGGTACAAGCGCAAGTGGTGCGCCTGGAAGGGCCCTCCCCTGATAGCGGCTATCACGGGGTAGCCGTCTGTTTCCTGGAGTATCCCACCTTCATTAATCTGGCAAACCAGAATCTGGCAAACCAGGTGAACATGAACTGACACTTTGGTGGTGAAAGGTTCAAATATTTGAACAGGAGAGGTGAGAACTGACCTGGTATTGCCGGGTATTTCCAAAAATTCCAAGGGATTATATACTAAATCCAAAATTTAACCAATATTGCAACATTATTAAACACGCGATTAGCAATTCCCTCATGCCATGGGTTCCAAAAACAAAGGCACAGTGGCGGTAGCCTTGAGCGGCGGCGTTGACAGCACCGTGGCTGCCTTGCTCCTCAAAAGCCAGGGCTTCGACGTCCGGGGTTTCCACCTGCGCCTGGGGCAGGGAACCTCAATTCCCGCTGAACTTCAAGTGTTGGCCCGCCGCCTGGATATTCCTCTCGAGGTTCTTGACCTTCGGGAGGAATTTAGCCACCTGGTGGTGAACTATTTCGTGGACCAGTATTTCCTGGGCCACACCCCCAACCCCTGTGTGCGGTGCAACGCGCTCATCAAATTCGGCATCCTCTGGGAAAAGGTCAAAGCCCTGGGAGTCAGCCGTTTGGCCACCGGACACTATGTGCAGCTTAAACCGGGGCCGGACGGCTTACCCCGCCTGTGTCGCGGGGTGGACCGGACCAAGGACCAATCCTATTTTCTCTGCCAGGCCCCCCGGGCCCTTCTGCCTTTTCTGGAATTTCCCCTGGGAGCCATGACCAAACAAGAGGTGCGGGCCCGGTTTCAGGAAATGCTGGTTCCTTTTGTGGCCAGTTGCCAGGAAAGTCAGGACATCTGTTTCATACCCCGGGGCGGCTATCAGGAGTTTATCTGGGCCAGGCGAGGGCGGCGGGGCTTCCCCGGCGACCTGGTGGATGGCCAGGGCCGCATCCTGGGAAAACATCAGGGAGTGGAGAAGTTCACGGTGGGCCAACGCCGGGGGCTGAACACCCCGGCCCGGGAGCCCTATTACGTCATCCAGATCCAACCGGAATGCCACCGGGTGGTCATCGGCCCCAAAAAAGATCTCTTGTCGCCGGGGTTGCGGGCTGCCGGCCTGAACTGGCTCATCAACCCTCCCCCGCAAGAGCTTAAGGTAACCGCGGTCATCCGTTACCGGCACCCGGGGGTTCAGGCGGTTTTGCGGCCCCAACCCGGGTATAGGGCGGAGGTGATCTTCGACACCCCGCAGGCGGCGGTGAGCCCCGGCCAGGCCGTGGCTTTTTATGACGGTGACTGCCTCCTGGGCGGCGCCTGGATTGAAGAGCGGTTACAATGAGAGGGGCGACATTCTTTAGCCTGGGTCTCCGTTTGACTAATTGTGCCTTTAGCCCCAATGCTATGAACTTAAGCGAGGCGCTTGCATCTTTGTGTAGAGGCGGGGTCTCCCCGCCCAATGAAAGAAGGCAGTTCAGCCAAAGGCAGGCAGACCCTGCCCCTGCGAAAATGCTTACGTGAACAGTATTACCTTTAGCCCAAACAACGGTCTGAAAATAGTACATGAAGAGCGGGCACTGCCCACCCTGTATACCTCATCTTGATTAGCCCATGCCAACCTTCCAGATCATCACCTTTGGCTGCAAGGTGAACCAGTATGAGTCGGCCGGGATGGCCGAAGTCCTGGAGGACCTGGGCTTCACCCTCAGACCCCTGGGCGCGGCCCCGGATCTGGTCATGGTCAATACCTGCACCGTGACCGCCCGGGCCGACCAGCAGGCCCGCCAAACCATACGCCGGCTGGCCCGCCAATACCCGGCCGCTGAGCTTTGGGTCACCGGTTGTTATGCCCAGCGGTCCCCGGAGACCCTGGCCTCCCTCCCCAACGTGGCCAGGGTCCTGGGGAACCAGGAAAAAGTTATTCTGCGGCAGATACTGGCTTGCCGGTCAGCGATGCCGGGACCCCGGGTTCAGGTGCAAGGGTTTGATCAACAAGAGGCTTTTCAACTTTGTCAGGTCAGCCGTTTTCCCGGCCATACCCGGGCCTGGCTCAAAGTCCAGGATGGGTGCAGCCACGCCTGCAGCTACTGCATCGTCCCCTCGGTGCGGGGTCCGGGGCGCAGCCTCCCCCCGGATGGTGTCTGGTCCTCCCTGGAAAATTTGGCCGCCAGGGACTTTCAAGAGGTGGTCCTCACCGGCATCGACCTGGGCCAATACGGCAAGGACCTGGCTCACCCCGGAAGCCTTGCCCGGCTCCTCAGGGGGCTGTCTCAAAAAAGCTGGCCTTTTCGCCTGCGCCTCAGCTCCCTTGAACCACAGGAAATCACCGGTGATTTAATGGAGGCCCTGTCCGCCTGCCCCGATCTTTGCCCCCACTTCCATCTGCCCCTGCAAAGCGGCTCAGGAGCGGTTCTCCAGGCCATGGGGCGCCCTTACCAACCCGAACATTTTCGGGATCTGGTCATGGAACTCCAAGACCGTTTTCCGGCCGCCGCCCTGGGACTGGATGTTTTGGTGGGTTTTCCCGGAGAGAGTGTCCCGGATTTTAAGAACACCTGGAAGTTGGTGGAGGCTTTGCCCGCGGCCTACCTCCATGTCTTTCCCTTTTCCCCCCGCCCCGGCACCAGGGCCCAGGCCATGGCCCTCCTTGCCGGCGGGGAAGTCCAACGCCGGGCCCGGGTTATGCGGCAGCTCGGCCTGGATAAAAAGGCTGCTTTTTATCAGGCTCAGGTCGGTCAGGCAGGAGAGGTGCTGGTGGAAGGACCGGCCCCCGGCCGTCCGGGCTGGCTCAAGGGTCTCAGCGCCAATTATCTCAGGGTCATCCTGGCGGGCCCGCCCCAATGGGCCAACCGCCTGGTCAAGGTCAGGTTTCTTGAGGTGCGGGAGGAAACCGTGGTGGGAGAAGTAATTACTTGAACGGCTAAAGTAATTACTTTTAAAGAAGAGAGCGCCCCCTGGTTACCCCCCATTGGGTACAAGGGGACGCTCCGGAAGATGACAAAATCAAGGGTTAGGCTGGGGCCCCCTGCCAGAAGGGGGCCGGTTCAAAACCACGCCGCGGGGTGCGGTTATGGAGAGGCGGCACCCACAGCCGCCAGGCGTGTTCCTGATCAATGAGATGCTGGACAAACCGCTGGTGCAAATCATGACTTCCCCGGCTCACATCCAGGCAGCCCAAAATGGGCATGCCCAAGAGGGCCAGATCGCCCAGAACGTCCAGGATCTTGTGGCGCACACATTCTTCCGGGAACCTGAAGCCCCCCGGGTTGAGGACGTCGGTGTCGTCCAACACCAGGGCGTTATCCAGGGAACCTCCTCGGGCCAGACCCCGGGATTGTAAAAATTGCACCTCTTTCAGGAAGCCAAAGGTCCGGGCCGGGGCAATTTCCCGGCGGAAGTGTTCGGCATCGAGGGGCACGGTAAAACGCTGCCGCCTGATCAAGGGATGGGGGAAGTCGATGGCATACATGATGCGGGGCTTCCCCGGCGTTATCCTCATCCAGCCGTCGCCGTTGGAGAACTCCACCTCTTTGTGGACCAGAAGATAAGACTTGGGCCAGGGCAAGGAGCTGGAGCCGGCCTTCATCAAGAGGTCCACAAAAGGTTTGGCGCTGCCGTCCATGATGGGAATTTCCGGCCCGTCCACCTCGATGACGGCGTTATCGAGACCCAGGCCGTAAAACGCCGACAGTACGTGTTCCACCGTGGCCAGGGTCGCCTGACCCTCCCCCAGGGTGGTGGCCCGGGTGGTATCCACGACCCGGCTGTAATGCGCCCGCACTTGAGGGTTACCCGGCAGATCGGTGCGAATGAACCTGAGTCCCTGGTTAGCCGCAGCCGGGTAAATGGACATGGTAACTGGCTGACCGGAATGTAACCCGATGTCCGTCACCGTGATTGGGCGTGCAATGGTTTTTTGCCAGATCATTATCCCCCCCCGCCGAAGATTTCTGCAAGGCCCATACCATTCATCTCATAATTTAACACGTTAATATCATTGTATTTTTTTTTCCACTTTTCAGGCTTCCTCCACATTTGTGGCAAAAAAACCACAGACCCTGAAAATCTTGTGGCGGAAAAGCCATATATTTAACCATCAACGGGCAGAAAAGCATCCCGGAGGATCACGTTAATAAATCCCAGCTAATAACAGCAGCTTTTCCTTCTTTTGGGGAATTTCGTCTCATTTATGGAGAAAAATTCCCCATATCCCTTGCCCCTCACCTCATTGACGGAATGGTCCATCAGTCCTTCTTTGCAAAAAGTCCTATTAAACCCCTATCTCAGGTTTTTACTTAGATATTTACCCTGAGAACTTCGTAGTGCTCTGATTGACACCAGGTGTCAACCTCTTGACAGACCTGAGCTTGTGCCTTTCCCATCTTCTGAAATAGGCCCGTCTGGGGGAAAACCTCCCCAAAGAAACCTGTCTTTTGGAAATTCCAGGTTTGGCCGGAGACATAGGGAATTATACAGCTATCTCCTTGTTATCATTGATATATTAATAATAAAGTTCTGTTTTTCAGGGCTTGTGAAATTTATAGTTTATTATCAGGGGGTTAGAATTAAGAAAGAATTAAGCTGGGGGCTTGATTGCACAAGGAGGCATGGTTATTGCATACATATTAATGTGGAAAGGGGGAGAGTTTATGCCATTATACGAATACCAATGTGTGGATTGTGGAACCCAGGATCAACGGGTGGCCGGCTTGGATGATCATACGGCCCTCTGTATTTCCTGTGAGGGTTTGATGCTTCGTGTCAATGAGGATGTTTTCCAGCCGTATTTTGATGAGGTGGCCAAACCCGAAATCAAGGAAAAAGCCTCAACTTCCTAAGCCTAAACGGTAATTTTCCGGGGGGTTACAGCCCCGGTCGTTACCTGTAAAACAACTGCGGGCGAGCTCTTACCGCCGGGGGGTAAGGGTTCGCTCGTTTTATGTGAGGAGAGCCTTCCAAGGTATCCTGACTCCCGTCCTCCCAGAGGCCTCTGGCCAGTCCACATACTGTAAGCCATAATCCCCCTTGCTCTTTTTATAGATAATGAAACAACATGATTATTCTCTTTCTCCACAAAGAGAATAAGTTTCCCAAAAGGGGTGAGGGCCAGGGGTCTTGAGTCCCTGGCTCTCCCCCCACTTTTTTATTACCCCAGGCGCCGGTGTTGCCAGCAGGGCATCTCCCGGCGGAGGCGGACGAGGCGGTCGTGGTCCAATTGGGCCAGGATAAACCCCTCGGTGTCGGGGGCCTGGGCCAGTATGGTGCCCCAGGGGTCCACGATAAGGGAGCGCCCATAGCTGCGGCGGCCGGGGGAGTTTTGGCCCCATTGGGCCGGGGCAATGACGTATGCCTGGTTCTCGATGGCCCGGGCCCGGACCAGCACCTGCCAGTGGTCCCGGCCGGTGGCCAGGGTAAAGGCCGCGGGGAGAAAGATAAGTTCAGCCCCCTGGCCTCTCAGCGCCCGAAAGAGCTCGGGGAAGCGTAAATCGTAACAGATGGCCAGGCCGGCCGTGAAGGGGGTTTCGGGGAGGGCGGCGGTCACCACTTCCTGCCCGGGACTGATAAACCGGGATTCCTGGTAGCTGGGGCCGCCCGCCAGATCCACGTCGAAAAGATGTATCTTGCGATAGGCAGCCAGGACGGCCCCATCTTTTCCCAGGAGCACGCTGGTGTTGCAGGGGGGGGAGTCCGGCTTAGAAACTTCAGGGAAAGACCCCAGGAGCAGGAAGATGCCCAGCTTCCGGGCCATCTCCCCGAATTCGCTCACCAGGGGGCCATGCAGGGGCTGGGCTGAGGGAGGGTTTTGATCCTCAGGCCCCAGGTAAGCAAAGTGCTCCGGCAGGGCCACCAGTTCGGCGCCCCGGTGTTGGGCCTGGATGATAAGCTTTCGAGCCCGCTCCACATTTCCGGCCAGATCCGCAGTGGCATTAAGCTGTACGGCGGCGACCCACATGCTTTGTGATCCTTGTACCTAAACGTGGCGTATTGTGGGACCTCTGCGAAAATCCCACCTTGCCCCAAAAGCCCCTCAAATTAAGCAATATATTGAAGAGTAGGCGCCCTTGTCTGCTCTATACAGCCGGGGGCGGCTGTTCACCATGGTTTTCGCAGAGGTCGAAAGTTGCTTTCATAGAAGTAATGTTGGGTGGTGAAGGAATTTCTTTTTCCATGCTTAGGCTGCATCGCCAGGGTTGGTAGATCTGCCCTGTTTCGGGAGTTACCAAATCCCCCCTGCCCCCCTTTTAGAAAAGGGGGGTTAAAAAAATCAGCAAACCCAAGTCCCCCTTTTCAAAAAAGGAATTTAGTCCCCCTTCGTTAACCAAAAAACTAACCATTAGTGCACCCTTTCCAACTCCGTAAACCGGGGATCATTTCCCTTGATGGCCACCGGCAGGGCTTTGCCGGTGTTGCGGCCCAGCTGCTCAAAAGCCGCGATGAGCAAGGAATTCAGGACTTCCCGCAAGTCGGAGGAGGAGCCGGCGCTGCGGGCCTCTCCCACCCAGACGCTGCGGGATTGGCCGCTTTCCCGGTAAGGTTTGGCCTCCACCACGTTCAGGCGGAGCCAACGGTCATACAATGCTTGGGTTTCCGTGTAATAGGGGCCGCAGCCGGGCCAGTAAGTCCCCCACCCCACTCCCGGACCCCAACCTCCGGTCCCGAAGCCCACGCCAATCTCCCAACTGGGGGTAGTGACCGCCAAGGTTTGCGGGGCTCCCATGCCATAGCTGAACTGGAGAAAATATTTGGCTTGTTCGCGGGGCGCCAGGAGATACCCATGCTTGACCAGGAGGCTGTCGATTTTGTTTTTAACCTCTTTTTCGAGGAGGGGATTTTGGGCCTTCGGGTCCTCCAGGACAAAGATTGAGGCTCCTGGAACGAGCAAGGGCGCGGTGCTGTCGGTGTAGCCGTTCACCTGCACCTGATAGGTTCGGGGTGAAGCGCATCCGAAGGCGGCGACGCCCAAAAGAGCCAACAGGAAGATGCGAAGAAAGGTATTCATGGCGGCTTTGCCTTTGAGCACGGGTTCGGGGCGGCTCCGGTCAGGGGGCCCAGGCCCTCAGGGTTGCCTTGATCTGGCCTTTGACTGCATCCCACGGAGGCAGCACCGGAGGAGGAGGCAGTTCCTCAGCCGTCAACTTTTTTTGTTTAAAACGCATGCGGCTGGAAAGTTCCTCCCGTTCCCCGCACATCAGGCCCCCGCAGATGGGCTCCCCGCCCCCCTCCATGGCTTCCACCTGGGCGGCGATGAGGCCGAAGTCATAAGACTCATTGAATTTTTGAATGTCCTCATTGAGGAGGCGCTGGTGAGCCGCCACCTTGACATACTGTTCCTGGAGGGGCCGGGATTTGGCAGCCAGGTCCCGGTAAATGTCGGTGACCAGGTGCAGGTAGCGGCCCCAGGCCGTAAAACCCCGGCGGCGGTATTTCTTAAGGAGGTCTTGCCGGGCTGCCGGCGGCAATTGGCGAAAATCCTCATAAAACGGCCAGTCCGCCAGGGATAATATCTGCATGACCCGATCTATGGCGGGTTCCTGGCCCAAAGCCGCGTAAAAGGCCAGAAACAGGGCGGATAACCGGGAGTAGTCCTGGCGGTAGGCCGCCACCTCGTTTTCCAGGATCTGGGTGTCTTCATCTATCTGGCAGCGCTCGGCAAAGTAATTGTCGATAATCTCTTTTTTTATCTGGATCCTGAGGGCCTCCAGGGCCTTATCCATGGTGTCCATAAGATTTCCTAGTCATCCTGGGCTTCTTCAGCCTCCTTGGAAGTGGGGGACATGGGCAGTTTGGAGAGGGACAGCTCCATTTCCTGACCCTCCTCCATTTCCAGGGTGACGGTTTGCCGAATCAGGTTGTAGCGGATGATCTTGCCTTCCCCTTCCGGGATCTTCACCCTTTTCCCCAGGCGGGGCAGGTGCCGGCGCAGTTCCTGGTAAATGGGGTGCTCGTAGGTGAGGCAGCACATCAGGCGGCCGCAGACCCCGCTGATTTTGCTGGGATTAAGGCTGAGTTGCTGCTCTTTGGCCATGCGGACGCTGACGGGCTCAAAATCCTTGAGAAAGGAGGCGCAGCATAACTCGGAACCGCAAACCCCCAGGCCGCCCACCATCTTGGCCCGGTGGCGCACCCCGATCTGGCGGAGTTCAATGCGGGTGCGAAACTCCTGGACCAGGTCTTTGACCAGTTCGCGAAAATCCACCCGGCCCGGCGCCGTGAAATAAAAAATGATTTTACTGGCATCAAAAAGGCATTCCACCCGCACCAGGTGAATAGGGAGCTGGCGGGCGTCGATGCGCTGCTGGCAAAAGTCTAAGGCCCGCTTCTCCAGGAGGTGGTTTTTTTCCTCCTGGGCCAAATCATCAGGAGTGGCCGGCCGTTCAATACTGGTGGACAATTTGCCGGCCACCAGCTCCGGATCAATATCGGGATATACACAGACCACCGTGCCCAGGGCCAGGGTGTCCTCGGCCCGCACCACCAGGCGGTCACCCCGGTTGATTTCCTGATCCTCGGTAATGGCGGAGCAGCACTTGGTTTCGCCGGCAAGGCGGATTTTAAGAAAATTCATGGGATACTCTTATTTCTGCAGCCTAAGACCCAGGAGGTCCAGGGTCAGTTCCGGATTGAGATTGGCCCTGAGAAAGCGCTGGGCTTCATTAAGCGCGGCTAATTTGGCCAGCCAGCGGTCCCTCTGGTTCAGGGCGGCCTCGGCCTGGAGGTCTGAAAGACGGTCCTGGTGGGCCAGCAGCCTCTCCGGGGCCCTGTGGGAGAGCAACAGCAGATCCCGGTACCAGAGTTGGGTAAATAGGATAAAGGTGTCGGTCTCCTCGCTCTTTTTCTTTGCTTTCCCCTTCCCCTTGCCTGCCCCTTCCCCCTCCTTCTTCTCTTCCTCTTCGCTGTCTTTTTTTTCTTTCCTGGCCAGCTCCTGGGCCCAATCAAGGGCAGTGGTGGCGTTCCCCCGGGTGAGGGTTTTAAGGTCCGTGAGCACCTGCTGGCGCTGCCGGAGCAGGTCTTCGGGTTCCTGGGCCAGGGCCCGTCCCAGGGAACCGCCGCTTAGGGCTGCTAAAAGAGACGCCTGGGAGGCGCTGAGGCCCCGGTGCATTAATTCCTGGGAGATAAGGGGGTAGGGCAAGGGCGTAAAGGCCAACTTCTGGCAGCGGGAGACCACCGTAGGAAAAAGGTCCGCCTCCACCCCGGCGGTGAGGATGAGGAGATGCTGGGAGGGCGGTTCCTCCAGGGTTTTGAGCAAGGCATTGGCCGCTTCACCCGTGAGGGCCTCGGCCGGTTTGATCAGGGCCACCCGCCAGCCCCCGGCCACCGGCGCATAGGCGGTGACGCGGCGGAACTCCCGGATCTGCTCGATTTTTATCTCGGGGGTGCGTCCCTTGGAGGTGGGGTAAATGAGGTGAAAGTCCGGATGCGTCCCCCCGGCCAGGCGTTTGCAAGAGGGGCAAGAGCCGCAGGCATCTCCATCCTCCTGAGGTTCGGCGCAGTTCAAGGCAGAGGCCAGGGCCCGGGCCACGGACTCTTTTCCTACCCCTGCCGGCCCTAAAAACAGATAAGCATGGGCCAACCGCCCCCGGCCGAGAGCAGCCCTGAGGTACCCCAGGGCCCGCTCCTGCCCCAGGATGTCCCGGAAGAAGCGGGGGGTGGGTTGGGGGTGGTCTTGGGTTGCAGGTTCTTTATTCATTTATTGGCCTTGATATTAGGCTATAAGCTTTAAGCTGTAAGCCTTAAGCTATGAGTTGTGGGCTTTGGGCTTTGGGCTTTGGGCTTTGGGCTTTGGGCTTTGGGCTATCAGCGTTTTATGTTCTTTAATTGTAGCCGCAGGCTTCAGCCTGTGTTCTTGTAACAAATCGAAGCCTTACGATAAACAACCGTAGCATGGCTTGCCATGCCCCAGCGCAAACCAAAGCTTGCGACTGAATTTTTTCCCCTTGTTCCCAAGCTGTGCTTGGGAACGCCTTTTTACAAGCCAAGCTGAGCTTGGAACAAAACTTCATTCCGTAGTGCAACTTGTGAACGAGAAAACATTAACAAGCCATAATGTAGCGCCGGCGCCCTCGCCGGCGATGGAAACGCCCGATGCCGGCGGTTCCTCTCCATTTCCAAGTTCTTGTATCAGGGTGCGTCTTACGCACCAAAAATTTCAATATGTACTATTGATTGGCGCGTAAGACACGCCCCATATTTTGCACATCATAGCTTTTAGCTTAATGCTTAATGCTTAATGCTTAATGCTTAATGCTTAATGCTTATGGCTTATAGCTCTTCTACTCCCACTCAATGGTCGCCGGCGGCTTACTCGATATATCCAGCACCACCCGGTTGACGCCCTTGACCTCGTTGATGAGGCGGTTGCTGAGGTGCGCCAGAAAATCATGGGGGAGTCTCGTCCAGTCTGCGGTCATGGCGTCCACCGAGTCCACCACCCTGAGCGCCACCACGTTTTCATAGGTGCGCTCGTCCCCCATGACCCCCACGGTGCGCACCGGCAAAAGCACCGCAAAGGCCTGCCACACCTGGCGGTAGAAGCCGGACTTGACCATTTCCTCCATGACGATGGCGTCGGCCTCCCGCAGCACCGCCAGGCGCTCCGGAGTCACCTCCCCCAGGATGCGGATGGCCAGGCCCGGCCCCGGGAAGGGGTGGCGCCAGATGAGGCTGTCAGGCAGGCCCAGTTCTTTCCCCACTTGCCGCACCTCGTCTTTGAACAATTCCCGCAGGGGCTCCAGGAGCCTCAGAGGCATGACTTCAGGTAAGCCCCCCACGTTGTGGTGCGTTTTGATGGTGGCGGAAGGCCCCTTGAAAGAAACGCTCTCGATGACGTCGGGGTACAGGGTCCCCTGGGCCAGGTAATTGACGTTGCCGATCCTGTCTGCGGCCTGGACGAATTGACGGATGAACTCGTGGCCGATGCGTATGCGCTTTTCCTCGGGGTCAGTGACACCCTTGAGGAGCTGCAAAAATTCCGGGGTGGCGTCCACGTAGACCAGGTTCAGATGCTTGTGGTCCCGAAACAGGTGCACCACTTCCTCGGCTTCGTCTTTGCGCAGCAGGCCGTTGTTCACAAAGATGCAGGTGAGGCGGTCGCCCACGGCCTGGTGGAGCAAAACCGCGGTCACCGACGAATCCACCCCGCCGGACAGGGCGCAAATGACTTGTTCTTCGCCGACCTGCTGGCGGATGGTCCTGGTGGTGGACTCGATGAAGGAGCGCATGGTCCACAGGCCCTTCAAACCGCAAATCCGGAAAAGAAAATTTTTGAGAACCTTTTTGCCCTTAGGGGTGTGCTGCACTTCGGGATGAAACTGGACGCCGTACAGGCGCCGTGCCCTATGGCGCACGGCCCCCACGGGACTGGTGTCGCTGCCGCCGATGAGGTCAAAGCCCGGAGGCACGGTTTCCACCCGGTCCCCATGGCTCATCCACACGGTTTCCTGGGACGACAGCCCGTGAAAGAGATCGGAGGTGTCTTGGATAGTAAAGGTTTTGCGGCCGTATTCCCGGTGTGCCGCCGGCTCAACTTTCCCCCCGAGAAGGTGGCTCAACAATTGGATGCCGTAGCAGATGCCCAGGACCGGCACCCCCAATTCCAGGACCTTAGGGTCCAGGCTCGGGGCATCCGGCTCATAGACGCTCCGGGGACCGCCGGACAGGATGATGCCCTGGGGCGCAAACCGGCTGATTTCCTCCAGGGGCATGAGAAAGGGATGAATCTCGCAATAGACCTTGAGTTCACGGACTCGGCGGGCGATAAGCTGGGTGTACTGGGAACCGAAGTCCAGGATAAGAATTTTTTCCTGATGGGGATCGCGCATTTTTTGGGGGCACCCTGTCTATTTCGGGATTCTTAAGCAATGACCCTTAGTTATGAAAAATGTTAACGTGCGCCGTTCTATTGATATTTGACCAAGACGACAGAACCCACCACCGAGACCTAGCAGGCAAACTGCCTGAAATTGCCTTCATTATAGCCCGAAAACTGGGAAGTGGCAATTTTTGGGGAAATGAGGGTGAGTACCAGGGAGCTTGGGTCCCTGCCCTACCCCGACAATAATCAATTATGCTCTTTTGTGGCACAAAAGGCATAATCAATTGGTTTTATTTGACTATCAGGCCTTTTGCCGCCGCTCGGCCATCTCCACAGCCATGGTGATGGCGGCCTTGAGGCTCCCCGGATGGGCCTGGCCCGTGCCTGCCAGGTCATAGGCCGTGCCGTGGTCCACACTGGTGCGAATGATGGGCAGGCCCAGGGTGACATTGACTGCATCCATGAAATGCAACAGTTTCAGAGGAATGAGGCCCTGGTCGTGATACATGGCGCAGATGGCGTCGAACTCCCCCTGGGCATGGCGCCAGAACAGGGTGTCGGCGGGGAAGGGGCCGCTCACCGGCAAACCCCGGCCCCGGGCCTCCAGGACCGCGGGAATGATAATTTCCATTTCCTCATCCCCGAAGAGCCCCCCTTCACTGGCGTGGGGGTTGAGGGCCGCCACCCCCAGGCGGGGCTCGGGGATGCCAAAGTCATTCTTGAGGGCGCGGCAGGTGAGACTGAAAAGACGGAGCAGGCCCTCTATTTTCAGCAAATCGGGCACATCCGAGAGGGCCACGTGAATGGTGGCCAACACCACCCGGAATTTCCCTCCCGCCAGCATCATGGCCACCTCAGCGGCGCCGGTCTTATCCGCCAGAAGCTCCGTATGACCCGGGTAGCGGTAACCCGCCAGGTTCAGGGCGGCTTTGCTGATGGGCCCGGTGACCATCCCCGCCACTTCGTTATTCTGGGCCATCTCTATGGCGGCCAAAATATAGGAGACCATGGCCCGGCCGCCGGCGGCGCTGGGATGGCTGTGGTTCAAATCTGCGGCAGATAAATGCGACAAGACCAACAGGTCGATGACGCCGGCCTGGTAGCGGCCCTGGGAGGGGTCCTGCACAAGGTTAAGGGTCAACTCGGGAGTTAGCTCCCGGCAGGCTCGCTCCATTGAAGGCAAATCCCCCAGGACCAGGGGGCGGCAGGTCTGGTAGACCGCAGGATCCGCCAGGGCCATGACCATGATTTCCGGTCCTACTCCCGCCGGATCCCCCATGGTCAGGGCTAAAAGAGGTCGTGGATCAGGGTTGATGTTCGTTGGTTTACGAGAAGTCATTACAAAACGTTCTCCCCGTCATCTTTAATCGGGCAGTCGAGGCAGCCGCAGGTGCTATCCCGCTCAGTCACAGGCTGGAAAACATGTGCACCATGGGTAAATTCGGTAACTAATCAGAAACTTCACCCTGTAAATGAATATAACAAGAGCCCGTTTTGCAAACACCTCATAGAACCGCTTGAGCCTGGAGGCGGAAATATGCCACAATAAGGCCACTCAACTATCACTCGTTTAGGAGTGGATGTCAATGGCTCAAGGTCAGGAAGAACAGCTCAAGGTGGCGCAACTAGGGTTCATCGGCGCCGGCAACATGGGCGAGGCTCTGGTTCGGGGACTTCTGGCGGCAAAACGGCTCAAACCGGCAGACCTGGTGTTCTGCGACCCCGATCCCGGCCGGCAGCAGGCCATGGAGAAACTTGGGGTGGAGGCGGCCCTGGACAACGCCGAAGTGATGCACTCCCGGGTGGTGGTCCTGGCGGTGAAGCCCCAGGTTCTTAAGGGCGTCCTGGAGGAAATCCGGGGCTATGCCCGGCCCTGGCACCTGGTGATCTCCATTGCCGCGGGCGTCCCCCTTGCGGTCCTGGAGGCGGCCCTGCCTGAAAGCCGGGTGATTCGGGCCATGCCCAACACGCCCCTGATGGTGCAGGCCGGCATGACCGCCCTCTCTCCGGGGAGCCGGGCTAACCCCGAAGATATGACCCTGGCCCTGGACCTTTTCCGGGCCGTGGGCCGGGCCGAAGTGGTGGACGAAGCCCATCTGGACGTCATCACCGCCCTGAGCGGCAGCGGTCCGGCCTTTGTGGCGGTGTTCCTGGAAGCCCTGGCCGACGGTGCGGTGAAAATGGGGCTGCCCCGCACCCTGGCCTTGGAATTCGCCGCTCAAACGGTCCTCGGCGCCGCCCGCCTCGTCCTGGAGAAAAACCTTCACCCCGGACTCCTCAAGGACATGGTGACTTCCCCCGGCGGCACTACCAGTCACGGCCTCCATGCCCTGGAGCAGGGAGCCTTCCGGGCTGCGGTCATCAGCGCCATAGAATCGGCCACCTGGCGCTCTGCGGATCTGGCCGCCGCAGTGAAGTGATTGTGAGGGGAAACGTTTCCGGCCGAGATACTTTACTCGGTGCGGAAATCCCCCCAAAACCATGAAAAAGATCAAGGAGGTTTTGCAAGCAATGCCATTTACCCATGTTTCAGGGCTTAGGCGGGGCCCCTTGCTGTTCCTGGCCGCCTTGGGGTTGCTGGTCACGGTTCTTGGCTTCACCCAGCCCGTTTCGGCCGGCGACCTCAAGGCTTACCGGGGAAGCGGCTCCATGGTCTTTAAAACGGACGGCAGCAGCCTCTCCAACGCCCATGGGGCCACCGTCGGGAAAATCGAGGGCGATTCCTACTACAGCGGCGGCGGTTCTCTGAGAGCCAGGCTTGATGGCCAGAGGCTTTATAATGCCTCGGGGTCCCTTATGGCCAAAGTCGACGGCAGCTCCATATACAATGCCCAGGGCTCCCTCATCGGCAAACTGGATAACGAGAGTCTGTCCAATGCCCATGGCGCCACCATCGGCAAAATCGAGGGTGCGGGGGGGTTGAGCGATCCCGCCACGGTTTTTCTTTCTTTGATGCTGCTGGGAATTTTTTAAGAAGAAGAGAGGAACCTGCAACCAAACCCAAGCCGCCCACCGCCTATCTAACCGAAAAAACCGAGGGCTTTCCCCGTAAGGAAAGCCCTTAATTTTTCAGCATCAGCAGGAAATTCTGGAGGCTACCGGGCCGGTTCCGGAGCGGGGGCCGGGCTCCGCAGTTTTTTGAAACCCATAAACAAGGCCACGGCTCCCAGGATAAGCGCCACAGCCAAAAGCGGCCGGTAGTAAAACCAGGCCACGGCCACCGTGATCATGGTCAGGCCCAGGGCCAGGACCAGGGCCACGAGGCCGAGGCCCGCTTCCGCCACATTTCCCAGGAAGGGCAGGACATCAAAGGTCACTGACAGCGGTTTGAGGATCAAGGAAATGCCGATGAAAAAGACCAGGGCGCCCAGAAAGCGCAAAATCCAGGTAAGGGTTTTGTTCTCCTCATGGGCCTGCTGGAACATGGCCTCGGGGCTCTTGACGCCGTCCTCCAGCATCTCCAGGCTGCTGCCGGAGGATGTCCGAAAGGGCACCAGGTTGTTTTGGTACTTTTGGGCAATAATACTCACCATCTCAGGTTTCACCACCTGAAATTCCGCCATGACATCACCAATCTGGGGGCTCTGGGAATTTTTGCCGATATACAGGGAACTGCCCTCCCATTGTGCCTTCCCCCAGAGATTTTCAGGCAGAGGCGGCATCCCCTCAAAGGAAAAGGGTTCGGCTCCCCCGACTTGATTTATTAATCCTGGAGACAACTGATAGACCCCCACCGTAACCTGGCGAGCCGCAAATTGTTTCGACGGGTAGCTCATGTGGGCAGGATTATTGTGCCCCGGCTTTTTAAAATCCCCCGACTTGATGAGGCTTCCCGACCAGACTTTTTCATAGGAATAGGTGGTCCTGGTGGTGGTGCTGCCCCCCAAATTCTTCACGGTTTCGGACTTCTGATTTTCCTCCCATTGATACATCTGGGTTCGGCGCTCCAATTTGATGGCCTGGGCCGAGACGCCGAAATCCGGATCGGTAAGATTTTCCTTGGTGGTGGCCATGCCGGTGAGGTGAATCAATTTGCCCTCGAGGCAGGCGGGCGAGAGCCCGGGGTCAAGGCTCATCCGTAGTGGCTCAGGGCCATCTCTGCTCAAACCTCAATCACTAAAAAGCTGGAGCGTCTCCAGGGGCGCCAGGTCCCGTAAAGAAACCATGGCGACCCGTGGGATTTCCTGGTCCACCACGGCAAAGCTGAAGGTGGGGTAGCGCTTTTCCTCCATGGTAAAGGCCCCCGGGACAATGAGATAAATACTGTCCGGCTCCAGGGGCACACAGGCCTGGCGCGGCCGAAACTCCTGGGGGCGCAGGGCGTCGTTGATATACAGGAGGGGGCTGGCGGGAGGCCGAAACAGGGTCAGGCTGGGGACATGGGTGTGCCCGTGGCAAAGCAGCATGGGCGGACGCCCGCTTTTCCCGCCATGCAGATAGGCGTGAATTTGATCCTTGAAGTGGGTCCAGAGGAGGGCCCGGGTGTGGGCCAGAAAGACCTGACCCTTAAGCTCCAGGGCCATGGCGCTCCGAGTTGCTTCAGGCATGTCGGGGCCGTGGAAGTCGTAGACCCAAAACAACCGGCGCCGGGGATTATTCTCCAGCCAGAGAAGGAAAGGCTCCGGCGGGCAATCTCCCAGGCAGGCTAAGCAAGTGATGTGGTGCCGTTCGAAAAAGCGAAAAAGGCCAGGGAGGCCATCCTGGTACGTATGGGTATCAGCCACCAGGGCCAGCCTCCCCATGCCTCCTCCGAAAATCTGGCTAACGTCAGGGTGGGTTTACTTAAAACCCTTGAAGCCGCAGGCGTGGCCCGGGTGACTTTTGAAACGCTCTACCAACTGAGTCAGAAACTTGAAGGCCACTTCCTTGTCACGGTCGATGGCAATGCCTTCGATGTACTGCTGGTCCTGATCCTCAAATACAATCTGCTTGTCCGCCATGGTTTTTCTCCTCTGCGCAGAATGCCGATGAACGCCGGTCCCGGTTACACCACTTTCGGCCCGCAGGCGTGGCCGGGGTGTTCCTTAATCCTATCCAAAAGGTTTGAAACGTATTTGAGGGCTTCATCCTGATCTTTATCAATGATGATGGCCTCAATCTGCTGCTGATCCGCGTCTGAAAAAGTAAAGGTCACTTTGGCCATAGGAATTCTCCTTTCCGCTGAACTACCACCAATGTAACTATCACAAAAAAGGGTGTCAATAGGAAGAGGAAGAATTGCCACCCAGGAAAAAACTTGCGATAATTTTGCAGGTTGGTAATTTGACCAACCCTCAGGAAAAGGGGGAGGGCCATCAATCCGGAGTCGCCCTTTTCCGCCCACAAGGGAGGAATCGCTTTGCTCAATCCAAATCGAGATCGCCTCAAGCCGCCTTTCTGCCCCTTCTGCCGCCAGCGCATCGAGCCGCCGGCGCCGCTGGATGGTCTGTGGCATGAGTATGACGGAGGCAGTTGTGCCTGCGGGGCTCACTATGCCCTGGATCCCACCGCCAGAAACGGCGGCGCCGTTCTGTTGCAAGCCGTGGTGCAGGCCTGCGGCGGCGACTGGGACCGGGCCATAACCTTAGCCCCCGGGCCCGACTTTGAGGAAGGTTTTATTGCCCAATACAGCGCCTTAAATCACCGGGTGGGTGGCAACGCCTTCGGCACCATTTACTTTGTGCGCTTGCATCCCGAGGCAGAATCCCCATAAGGGCTTGCCTGCACCTCCGGAAAACTCTTGACATACTGAGCACCCCTGGTTAAAAACTAGCACTAAGAGTTATGTCAGGCCCTGCGAGGCCACCCAGACTCCCTGGGTGGCCTTTTTTTGTTTTATGGGAGATGGCATGCGCCTGGTGATGATCGACAACTACGATTCCTTTACCTATAACCTGGTCCAGCTTTTTTATGAGTTTGACCTGGAAGTGCTGGTTTTTCGCCATGACGCCGTGGGACTCCGCGAGATTGAGGCCCTGCGTCCCCGCTGGCTCTGTATCTCCCCGGGACCCAAGGCCCCGGCCCAGGCCGGCATCAGCAAGGAGGTCATCGCCCACTTCCACCGGGATATTCCCATCCTGGGCGTCTGTCTGGGACACCAGGCCATCAATGAAGTGTGGGGCGGGGTTACGGCCCGGGCGCCGCTGCCCATGCATGGCAAGTGCTCGGCGGTTCATCACCAGGGAAGGGGAATTTTTAAGGGGCTGCCCTCTCCATTCCAGGCGGCCCGCTATCATTCCCTGGTAGCCGTCCCGGCTTCCGGGGAATTGGAGGTCACGGCCTGGGCCGACGACGGCGTGATCATGGGACTGAGCCATCGGCATTACCCCCTCCACGGGGTCCAATTTCACCCGGAATCCTTTCTCACCAGTTTTGGTTATGAGCTGGCGGCAAATTTTCTAAGACTTGGGAGCACAGGCTTCCAGCCTGTGTTGCCCAGGCAAGATTCCTGTGCTCCAGGTTAATTTAAGAAATAGAGGAGAGTTGGGGGTGATCCGGACAGCTGCGGTCCCTGGCCTTCCTTGAAATTCTCAACGGAAAATACATGTTTGGTCGGATTGCAGACATTATTGTGCGGCCCTTCGAGCCACCCCGCGGGGAAGCTGACCTGGCCGAAGTCTTTGCGCCTTACCGGCGGCTGCCCCATGCCATGCTCCTGTTGAGTGGCGGCGGCCTGGACTGCGCCTCCCATTCCCTCATGGGCTGGGACCCTTTTCTCATCATCCGGTCCAAGGGCAAAAGGGTCAGGATTACCCGGGGCCCAGAGTCAATCGAGTTAGTAGGGACCCCCCTCGAGGTGCTTGATGATCTTTTGTCTTCCCTGGAGATAAAAGACTCCCTGCCCCTTAAGCCCTTCGCCGCCGGGGGGCTGGGATTTTTTTCCTATGATCTGAAAAATCACCTGGAACGCCTGCCCACCACGGCCCAGGATGATTTGGGCCTCCCGGATCTGGTTTTTGCCTTTCCCCGGCGCCTGGTGGTGCACGATCGCCTGGCCGCTAAGTTCTGGGCCCTTGAAGTTGTTTGGGAGGATCCCCGGGGGCGGGTGTGGAAAAGCCCGGCTGAATCGGCTCCGCCTCTTCTTGATGAAATCGGGGGGTTCCGGGTCGGCCGCTTACAGAGCAATTTCACCAGGGAGAACTACCTCCGTTCCGTAAGCCGCATCAAAGAATACATCCGGAACGGCGACGTTTATCAGGTCAATCTTTCCCAGCGCTTCTCCTTCCCCCTGGAGGGGGACCCCTATGTGCTCTTTCGCCGGTTGTTTGCCCTGAACCCGGCTCCTTTTTACGCCTATCTGAACTGTGGGGATTTTGTTATTTTCTCCACTTCCATGGAGCGCTTCCTGCTGCGTCAGGAGGATTTTCTGGAAACCCGGCCCATCAAGGGCACCCGGCCCCGGGGCCAGACCCCCGAGGAGGACGAGGCCTACCGGCAGGAGTTGGTGTCCAGCGCCAAAGACGACGCCGAACTCTCCATGATCGTGGACCTGCTGAGAAACGACCTGGGCAAGGTTTGCCGGGCCCGCACGGTCAAGGTCACGGAGCATAAGCGCCTGGAAGCCTACCAGAATGTCTACCATCTGGTGTCCATCGTTACAGGCCTGCTGGAAAAAGGCACCAGCCACGGAGACCTTCTGCGGGCCACCTTTCCGGGGGGCTCCATCACCGGCTGCCCCAAAATCCGGGCCATGGAAATTATCGACGAGTTGGAACCCCAGGTCCGCCATGTCTATACGGGAGCCATCGGCTACCTGGGTCTGCATCGCAACCTGGACCTGAACGTGGCCATTCGCACCGCGGTGGTGGCCGACGGCTGGGGGCACTTCTCCGTGGGCGGCGGCGTGGTGTATGACTCTGACGAGGACGCCGAATACGAGGAAACCCTCCATAAGGGCCGCACCTTGTTCCGGCTCATCGAGGGCGAGCCCGACACCCTTGGGGGGGCCGAAGGAACTGGGATGGCCCTTTCCTCAGCAGGACCGGCAGAACATGCCACGCGCTTTTGTCTGGATACGTGATGAGTTAACACCCCAGGAGGAGGCCCTGGTGTCAGTGGACGACCGGGGTTTTCTCTACGGGGACGGTTTTTTCGAGACCCTCAGGGTCGAAAATGGGCGTCCCCTGTTTTGGCAAGAGCATCTGGAGCGCCTGGAAGCTTCAGCCCAGGCTTTCCGCCTCACCTTCCCCGCCCGGGTTCCCTGGGAAGAAAGGCTTGCCAAACTGTTGGCGGCCAATGAATTGCAGGCAGGGACGGCTGCAGTGAAAATTCTTCTGACCCGGGGGCAAGCCGCCGGTTTGGGGCTGCCCTCATCGCCCTCCCCTACCCTGATCATGTGGGCCCGCCCCTACCAACTGCCAACCCCGGCAGAATATCAGGCCGGCTGGCCGGTGGTGATTTTTCCGGAGAGGCGCACCACCTTTATCGGCCGTCACAAGAGCCTGAATTATCTCTTTTACCTGGCGGCCCGGCAGTACGCCTTGGACCAGGGTGCCCGGGAGGCCCTGATTTTAGAGGCGGACTGCCTGATTTCCGAAGGCGCGGCCACCAGTTTGATTTTCGCCCGGTCCGGCCGTTTTTTTACCCCAGAGGCGTCCAGCGCCCTGCCGGGAATAACCGTGGCAGTCCTGGCCCGGGCCTTGGCGCGCCAGGGGAAAAATTTGGAACGAAAGTCTGTGCAAGTTGAAGACCTTCCGAAGGTGGACGGCCTCTGGCTGGCCAATTCCCTCATGGGGCTCATGCCCGTGTCCTTGCTGGAGGGGTGCCCCCTGCCGCCATCTCAAGAAAACAGTGCCTTTCTCATGAACTGCCTGGCCGCTGAAGCGGGAAGGACAAGGTAACCACGCCTCCCCGCAAGACATTAAATGCATATCGCATTTTATTAAGGTAATTCAATAAGATGCTGTCATAGTAAGTGAGCAATGTCCCACGAAGAGATAGTTTTTGAGAGAATGCTCTATGGAAAAAATTATGTACATATTGACTGACTTGTGAAAAGTCTTACACTAAGGAGAAATGCTAGGGGAACAAGTTAGAACTCCGAAGACTGTTTTTCAAAAATATTAAGGCACGCTGACAGCCTCCCTTGAACATGTCTGTTTCAAGGGTTTTTTTTTCATTTCCCTCGTTTACTTCCCTCAGGGAAGAGGCAAATGAAGGAGGGTAAAAATTTTCCTAAAATAGGGGGTAAGAACAGGGGTTAAACAAGTTAAGGTAGGACAAGGGGTGGAAGTTCCCACGGGCTGGAAAAATCGTAAATCCATGCACGCTTAAGATGCAACTTTGCCGATTTTGAAAATGTTTGATCTCTTGTTCATTTCAACCTAATTGTTTAGCCGCCCGCCACTGCCTGTCGTAATTGCTGCCCCACTCGCTCCATGTCTCCCGGGAGATAGCTGCCCTGGGGAAAGAGGTGGAGCCCATCGCTCAGGAACCGGGGAATAACATGCAGGTGGGCATGGAAAACTACCTGGCCGGCGGCGTCGAAATTATTCATGGTGACATTAAACCCCCGGGCGAAAAAAACCTGGCGCAAAGCCTGGGCCACCCGCCTGGAAACCTGCCCCATTTCCAGCCACAACTCGTCAGGCAGGTCCAGGAAAGTCTCGTAATGCTCCTTGGGAATTATCAGGGTATGGCCATAATGGACCGGGGCTATATCCAGAAAGGCCAGGATACGTGGAGTCTCCAGAACCTTGGCTGCTGGAGCCTTGCCGGCGGCGATACGGCAAAAAATGCACTCAGGCATATTTCTTATCCTCAGTTCATAAAATATGAACATTATTATGCCATGTGCTCTGCCGTCTGTAAAATAGGAGTTTGCTTTCCCTGAAAAATTCTCATATTTCCGGGAAGTTATTTCCTTTACCTCAGTGCTGCCCGGTGCCAGCGAAATGATTTTTATGAGGAATTCTGAGCCTGAACTTATATAATTGCAGTACCCAGCCAATAAAACGATTAAATCACCTCTCCCCCCGCAAACGGATGGAGAGGGAGCGCCGCCCGGCAATACGCTCTCAAGAAACACAGCATTAACAACAGACCGCAGCAGGTCAACCCGGAGACCTCTGCGGGAATCCCCCAGCTATCGAAAAATTCTTGTATATAATCAATATATTGTAGAGCAGGCGCCCTCGCCTGTAAAATTAGCCGGGGGCGGTGTTCGGGGTGAATTTCGCAGTGTGCTCCCCTTCGAGGAGAAAACGATATCTTTACTACCGAAAAACAATGACTTTGCCTGTTTTGCAAAAGAGGGAGGGCGGTATGATTATGGGGGTGGTTAGCGACACACATGGGAACCGGGAGGGGATGCTGTTGTTGGCCGAGAGGTTAAAGTCTATGGGAATCCAGACCCTGCTCCACCTGGGGGACGACTACCGGGACATTGGGACCCTGGCCCAGACCGGCCTTGAGGTTCTCGGCGTGCCGGGCCTTTACTGTCCGGAGTATCTGGACCCCACCATCCCCAATCGGCAGATAGTGGAATTAGGCGGATTGAAGTTTCTCCTCAGCCACACAGAGACCCGTTCAAGTTATGACGACCCTGAAGATTTGGATCCGGAAATGGCTTGCTACGCGGTTGATGCCGTGCTTTTCGGGCACAGTCACACCCCGGTAGTTTCTGAGCGACAAGGGGTAATCTGGATTAACCCCGGACATCTCCGGGACCGGACCGACCGCGGCTCACCTCCCAGTTTCGCCCTCCTGCACATCTCCCCCACCGAACTCAAGGTCCAGGTCTACCTGTTGGCGGATGGGCGATCCTATCTGGACAAGACCTTTCCCATTAAGTTTCAGGAATAGTCTCCCCGGGTTAATTTACAGCTCTCGGTCCAGGTCAGGGCTGCGGTTTCCTCCACAAGGGGGCGCAACGAGGAATCCGTTGGCAAAGATTGGGCCAGAGAGTTGAGGTGCTGACTGTCTTTTTCCAGGGCCTGGGCCAGGGGATAGAGGTTTTTCAGGCTCAGACCCGGACGTGACAGCGCTTCCTGGAATATTTCCAGGCGGGACAATACCGTTTCCACCATTTCCTGGGCGGCTCCCGTCGGCTCCGCCTGGTCCACCCCGGCCAGGGGGGCAGGACCTCCCAAGGCCTGGGGGCCTCCTGCCTTCTGCCTCAGGTCCACCGCCTCCTCAAGGCACTCGGCAAATCGGCCCCGGTCTACCTGGGAAACCGCAGAAGCAGCTGGGGTTACCGGCAATAAAACCAGATCTTCAATTTTCATACGCGCATACCGCTTTCGGTTTTTAGTTTTCTGTCAATAGGAGGGGTTGCCCCTCAAGCTGACCATAGTATGAGTCTGTCTTTTCCTCGAGTTGGCAGGTGCCCCATCTTCAATTATCACCGCTCTAAGGGGGAAAAGATTGGTGTTCCACCTAATCCTAATCCTCTTTCCAGTAATCGACAATTATTCAGTTAAGTTAAACCACCTCACTTTCCCGGAGACCGCTCCACCAGAAACAGATGAACATAAAATAGAGAATTATTAAAAGTTCCATGACCCCTCCCCACTCAGTTTTTCCTGGTTGCCAGCCAGCAACCTCTGCCCAATGAAGAACTTGATCCAAGGAAGACTTCTTCCCTGTAAACATTACAACCCATTGGGATTGGCGACCTGGTACAGCAGGTTCCGCAACCGGTCGAATTGGTAAAGATCCTTGGCCTCTTCTTTCCCCAGGGCATTCATCTGGTCTTTGACTTGCCGCAGAAGGTCAGCGGCTTGGGCCAGACCCACCGGCTCCTGCGGAGGAGAGGCCAAATTTTGGGTGCGAACCAACTCTAAGCGATCTTCCAGAGTAACCATCTCCCCATTATTGACTTCCGGATCGCTTGCATTCTTTGGTGCGACGGGAGTCTGGCCTTCCGGTTCCGGCGCCAATTTTGCGGTGTAATAAGGGTAGTGGCTGGAAATCTCCACGACTTGCCTCCTTTTCTGATATGCTCTCGTCATCAGCAAGATCAGTGCCATCCAGCTAACATCTTGTTATTTATAGAAATAATCGATATAAACCATAAATTGCCGGCAATTATTGCCTAGTTCGGCAAGCTAAAATACTCCGGACAACCAGGGTTTGTATGCCGGGAGGCTCAAGGC
>JBAQHL010000038.1:0-2596 GCA_049288295.1 Desulfobaccales bacterium | reverse complement strand
GCTTTTTGGCGGCGGCGGCCAGGGGGGCGAAGGCCAGGGCATCGGTCAAACCCTGTCCAACACCCTGGAAGAAGCCCAGAAGGCCATCGGCAGCGATAAGAAACTGGCCCTGGCGGCCCTGGGCGCTTTGGCGGGAGCCATCCTGGGCGGCGGCACCAAATCCATGAAAGGCGCTGTTGGCGGTGGACTGCTGGCCGCTCTCGGCGCCCTGGCCTATCAGGCCTTGAAAGGAACTCAGCAGGAAACCCAGGAAGTGCCCGTTACCCTGAGAGAGCCCGAGACCGCCGCAGAGAAGGCTGTCCTGGAAAACCAGGCGCAACTGGTGCTGAAAGCCATGATTAACGCTGCCAAGGCCGACGGCCAGATCGACCAGGGAGAAGTACAGCGCATTCTGGGCAAACTTGATGCCGCCGGCGCTGATGCCTCCGCCCGTGACTTCATCTTGACGGAACTGACCAAACCCATGGAAACCGAGGCCATCGTGGCCACGGCCAAAGGCAATCCCCAACTGGCCGCGGAACTTTATGCCGCTTCACTCCTGGCCATCAAGGTGGACACCCCTGCGGAGCAGGAGTATATGAAAAATTTGTCCGCTGGTCTGGGCCTGGCCCCCCAAGCCGTTGCCAATCTCCAAAGCACCATGGGATTATTGCAGTAAGAGAAATAACACCCAAGAGTCAGCAAAGGGTGGAGGTCTCCTCCACCCGGGCACACATTCACGGAAAAGGAGAAAAAATCACATGGGCCTGTTTGATTTTGTCAGCGATATGGGCAAGAAAATCTTCGGCGCCGACGCCGAAGCCGCAGAAAACATCAAGAACTACATCGCCTCGGAGAACCCGGGCATCGAAGGCCTGGAGGTTTCTTATCAGGACGGTGTGGTAACCCTGGGCGGCACGGCCGCAAGCGCCGCAGCCATGGAAAAAGCCGTGCTCATGGCCGGCAATATCCAGGGGGTTACTGAAGTGCGGGTCGACAACCTGACCACCCCGGCGATCACGGAAAAGGTGGAGTATTACACGATCAAATCCGGGGACACCCTGTCTGCCATCGCCAAACAATTTTATGGCAACGGCTCACTGTACCCGCGCATTTTCGAAGCCAACCGGGAGGTTATCAAAAATCCGGACCTGATTTACCCCGGCCAGAAGATCCGTATCCCCATGGATTAATGCTTCATGGAGCCATATCGGTCTTTGCTGCCGGAAAAACCCCGGTGTGTTTTACGGGCTGATATGGCTTCATACCTGGTTAAGATTTTTCGCTTTAAAATGAAACATTCGTAGGGGCCGACCCAGGTGTCGGCCCAATCTTGAGGGCCGACGCTCAGGTCCTCCCCGAATAGTTACAAGCCATTTCAAAACTCAATTTTCAGTGTTATCTTGATCGAGCCAGTCAAAGTTGAACAGGGACAAATCATCCCCCCTTTTCTAAAGGGGGGCAGGGGGGATTATATAACCCCTTCATAATCCCCCTAATTCCCTTTAGCAAAGGGGGGCTTAAAAACTCCATCCCAACTTTCTCCTATCTTGGATATTACTCAGAGCAACAAAGTGATTAACACAAAATGGTGAACAGCCGCCCTCGGCTGTTCTTTTACAGGCGAGGGCGCCTGCTCTACATTATGCAAGAGGCTCGGAAGGCAGTTCATTTCCTCAAGAAAAAAAAAAGCAGGGCGCCCAAGGCCAGGAAAGGACCATAGGGAATGAACGTGAATCGGTGACGGCCTTTTTTCAGCATGGCGAAAACCCCCGCCAAACTCCCCAGCGTGGCGCTGCTCATCAGCACAAAGGGCAGGGCCTTGACACCCAGAACCGCACCGATGAAAGCCATGAGCTTGGCATCCCCGGCTCCCACCCCCTGGCGCCTGCCCTCGGTCACTTTCTCATAGGCCCACCGCACTCCGCGGAAAAAGGCCCATCCCAGGGAGGCCCCCAAAAGAGCGTTCCATAACCCGATGTGAGGCAAGATCAGACCCCCTGACAGCCCCAGGGCAATGCCGGGAAAAGTAATCACATCCGGCAGCCAGAAATAGCGAAGATCAAGGACGGTCAACACCAGGAGGGCTGCGGTAAAAGGCCCGTACAGCCACAGGAGCGCGCTGCCCGGGAAGCGCCACCACAGGGCCAGGGCCAGGGCCCCCGAAGCCGCCTCCACCACCGGGAAACGGCTAAATAGGGGCTCACCGCAAAAAGAGCAGCGCCCCCCTCCCCAGGCTGAGCTCCAGGGGAAGGTGAACCCGAGCCGGGGCATGGTCTGCAAACAGTGAGGACAGCAAATTCGCCAGGTCCAAAAAGGCTCGTCCTGGGATAAACGAATAATAATCAAGTTGAGAAGGCTGCCCACCGCCAGGCCGACCACCACCGCCAGAATGTTTCCCGTCATGGTTCTCCTCAGGAAATGGCGCCGTTTTCCAGGCCGGGTCTGCCCCTGGGGCAGTCTTAGCCCCTACCCTGCCCCATTTTCCCTTGGCGCTTTTCCGGCGCCTGTCTTATGGTTTATGTCGAGAAATTCGCCAAAACCGTTAAAAAGGGGCAAGTGGCGCAGTCTTGACCTAAGATCGGCAGCCTGAGCGGGTGTTTTCCATCTGAGGTCG
>JBAQHL010000037.1:0-1849 GCA_049288295.1 Desulfobaccales bacterium | reverse complement strand
GTCCAGATCCAGGTGATAATCCAGGTGGTCCTGGGAGAGGTTGGTAAAAATCCCGGCCGCGAACCTGGAAAAATCCACCCGGTGCTGCATGAGGGCATGGGAGGAGACCTCCAGGATGGCATGGCTTGCCCCCCTGTCCCGCATCTCCCGCAAAAGCCGCTGCAGTTCCAGAGACTCGGGAGTGGTCACCGGCGCCGGCCAGGTTTCATTTTCCACCCGGTAATTCACCGTGCCCAGGACCCCCACCCGCTCCCCGGCGGCCCGCAGGATGGCTTCCAGAAGAAAGCTGGTGGTGGTCTTGCCGTTGGTGCCGGTGATGCCCACCAGGACCAGTTCCCGGCTGGGGTGGCCGTAAAAGGCGGAACTGAGATGGGCCAGGGCCAGCCTGGCCTGGGGAACCCGCACCGCGGTTAACCCGTCCAGGGGTTCGCAACTATCTTCAGAAACCACCACCCGGGCGCCTTGGGCCAGGGCCTGGGAAAGAAAACGGCTGCCGTCGGTTTTGGCGCCCTTCAGGGCCACAAAGATGCCCCCGGGGATAACCTGTTGGGAATGATAAGCAATTCCTGGAACCGTGACGCGATCATCACCGGCAATCTGAGCGCCTTTCAGGCCGCTGAGGAGCTCTGCCAAAATTTTTTCTTGTTTTTGCTCCATTTTTTTCAAATCTAATGAAATTTTTTGAATTTTCTTAAATTCTAATAAAAATCCTATACAAACTCCCTAAACTTGGCAACCCTCCCCGGCATTATCACGAATGGGGCTCAAACTTCACCACGCAGATAGTATTCGAGTCCAGGGGCGCGCCCGGGGGCGGCTGTTGGGAGACGGCCAAGCCGCTTCCCTGCGTGCGGCAGCGCACCCCGGAGTGGTTCATGATGTTCATGGCCCGGCGAATAGTCAGGCCCGTGAGATCCGGCATGACCTTGAGAGGCACGGCGGGCGGCTCCGGCGTGGCGACCAGCTTTTGAATATCCAGGGGGCCCAAAACCGAGGCTTCCTGAAGAGGAACTATTTCCGGCTTCGGGGCCGCAGCGGCTTGGGGCGCAGCCGGCTTGCTCTTGGCCAGGATCGAGTCAGTCTTATCAGGCTGAGGGTAATAGCCCAGGACCCTGAGCGCCTGACCGGCGACCTCCCGAAAGATGGGCGCGGACACCACGCCTCCGTAAATAGCCCCTTTGGACTCTTCAATGATGACAGTAATGGACAGCACCGGCTTATTGGCCGGGATAAGGCCCATAAACACGGAGTTATACTTGTTGTGGGAATAGGCCCGTCCCACAACCTTTTGGGCCGTCCCGGTCTTGCCGGCGGTGGTGAAGCCCGGAGGAGAGGCCTCGGTGGCGGTGCCCCCCTGCTGGGTAACAGTTTCCATGATGGCCAGCATGGTGGCCGAGGCCTCCTGGGAGAGCACCCGCCGCACAGGCCGGGGCTTGAATTCCTTTAACTTTTCTCCCCAGGGGCTGACAATTTCCTTTACCAGGATGGGCTCCATGAGAACGCCGCCATTGCCGATGGCGTTGAGGGCCATGGAGAGCTGCAAGACGCTCACCGACACCCCCTGGCCGAAGGCGGTGGTGGTCCGGTCTATAAGGGAGCGGGCCCGCTGATGATTTTTGATGAGCCCCGTGGTTTCACCGGGGAAAGGGATGCCCGTTTTCCTGCCGAAGCCGAAATTCCGCAGATATTCATCCATGAGCTTGGGGCCCAATTTATGACTGACTTTTGCAGTCCCGATGTTACTGGATTTCTGGATGATTTGCTGGACTGTCAGGCCTCCGTAAGGATGCACATCGTGGATGACTTCCTTGGCGCTCATTTGCCATTTGCCGTTTTCGCAATGATAGCG
>JBAQHL010000036.1:0-1765 GCA_049288295.1 Desulfobaccales bacterium | reverse complement strand
CTCTTGAGGAATTTTCTCAAAGACAACCCCGATGAAGCCGAAGTCCTGCTCTTTGCGGCCCAACTGAGCGGCCAACGGGAGGAAGAAAGAACCCAGGCCATAGAATATTACCAGCAGCACTACCGTTTGCAGCCCACCCCGCCGGTGCGCCGCACCCTCCTTGATCTGCTTCCCGCTTCCCAGCGTTTTAAAGAAGCCATTCCTTTGCAGCAGGAGGAAGCGGCCCAGAACCCCGACCAACCCGAGGCCCTGCACCGCCTGGCCCTTTTACATTATTGGAGCCGGGACTATGACGAGGCCACCCAGGTGTATCGGCAACTCCTGGCAAAGGCCTCGGAGAATTTCGCCTTCCGCCAGGAGGCGGCCAAGACTGCGGAAGCCGGCCAAAACCTGGACGAAGCCATCAAGCACTACCTTTGGCTTTTCCTCCATTCCAAGGGGGAAAAGGACCACGCCCTCACCCTGGCCCGCCTGTGGTCCCAAAAGGGGAACCACGCCGAGGCCGCGGCCGTGCTGAAGTCCGTCATGGACCAAAACCCGGACACCGACACGGTGCGCTGGTACGGCCTGGAACTCCTTCTCACCGGAGATCATGACGAGGCCGCCAGGGTCTACAAAAAGGCCTGGGAAAAGGGGGACTCCCACCAGGAGACCATCATCAATCTGGCCCGCCTGTACGCCAGCAAAAAGCAGTTTTCCAAGGCGGCCGCCATGTGGGACGAGGCCGGTCGCCGTCAGCTGATTCACGGGGAGCTGCGCTGGGAAGCGGCCCTCACCTACTCCTATGCCCAGCAGCACTCCGAGGCCATCAAAATTCTGCGGCCAGTGGAGCGGGACAACCCCAAGTATCCTCGCCTGCTGCTGTTTTTGGGGCAGATGCACTTTTATCAGAAGCATTGGGGACAGGCGGCCCATTATTTCCAGAAACATCTGGAGGACAACCCCGATGACCTGACGGCCCGGCAGCTTTTGGCCGAGGCCCTGGCCTTTCAGCCCAAGGCCCAGGATGAGGCCCTGGAGGCCTATAAGGATTTGACGACGCGCACCAATGATGTGGGGCTGCGTTTGCGGCGCATTGCCCTGCTCCTCCAGGCCAAGCGCTGGGAGGAAGCCAAACAGGAACTGAAAGAGTGCCCGGCGCCCCAGGAGGGCAACCTTCTCAGGGAACAGGCCCGCCTCTTTTTATGGGCGGGTGACCTGGAAGGGGCCCTGGACCGGTATGAACGCTTCCTCAAGGGGGCGCCCCAGGACCGGGAGGCCCTCCTGGAAAAGGCCAGGGTCCTCATCTACCTGGGCCGCGCCCCGGAGGCCAGGGAAATCCTCCGGAGCCTGCGGGCGGGGGAAAAGGGCGCCCGGCTGCAGCCCGGCGACCGGGGGATCATGGTGGCCGCCATTCAGGCGGCCCTGGCGCACAAAGACTGGCAGGACGCCTCCCAATGCGCCTTGCGCCTGTATTGCCAGGGTTTCCCCCAGAATCCCCATCCTCCCCGGAATTGGGAGGAAGCCCGGGCCCTGTCCCAAAAAGACCACAAAGACCAGCTTGAGCCGGAGGAACGCGTGTGGGTGGCCCGGACCCTCTGCCAGAGCCCGGAGCCCGAGGCCTGCCGCCTAGCGGCTGATCTCATGGTGGAAAACCTTTATAAAAACCGGCATCACCATGCCAGTCTTCTGATTCTGGCCTATCTGCTCCCCAAGCTGCCCAGCTATGAAGACTTGTCGCGTCTTGCTTACCGCATTCCCGGCATCAGGGTGGACAGCCCGGAAT
>JBAQHL010000035.1:0-2456 GCA_049288295.1 Desulfobaccales bacterium | reverse complement strand
CCCATCAGACCCTCACCCTGTCAAACCGATGCTCCCCTGGGCATCGGGCAGTACCTGCACCAGGATCTCCGCCCTGGGCTTGGGGCTCACCCCCATGATCCGGGAGCCGTCCCAGGAGACGATGTCCCGGTCATCCACAATCACCCCCGCCTTCTGCAGAATGTCGGTGGTGGCCGCCAAGAGGTTGTTCAGGTCCGGCCTCCTTTTATCCTTGAGCCAGTAGAGCACGGTCACCATCACCGGCCCCGAGACCTCCGTCCGGTGGCAAGCCAGCAGGGCCTTCAGGGCCATCTTCTCGTAGGCCCGGTAGGCCTTGGACGGGATGACCACGGGCTTGCCGTTGACGCAGCGAGCCACCTGGGAGTTTTTCTTGGTCACCGGCTGGCCGGGGATGACCAGGTGCAGTTCAGCACTTGCCGCCTGCTCTTCCCCTTCGCCGGTGAGCCTCACCTTCATCTCGTCTCCCTCGGCAGACCTTCAGCCGGCCTCGGCCAGATTGTCGAATCTCAGATACTTGTCTTGATAGGCCAGCTTCACGGTACCGGTCCGGCCGTTGCGGTTTTTGCCCACGATCACCTCGGCCTTGCCCTGGTCCTCAGAGCCTGGGTGGTAAACCTCGTCCCGATAGATGAACAGCACCAAATCGGCATCCTGCTCGATGGCCCCGGACTCCCGCAAATCGGCAAGCTGCGGCCGCTTCTGGGGCCGGTCCTCCACCTTGCGGCTCAGTTGGGCCAAGGCCAGGATGGGGATTTTCAACTCCCCCGCCAGGGTCTTGAGGCCCCGGCAGGTTTCCGCCACCTCCTCCTCCCGGGAGCGCCCCCTTCTCAAGGGGCGCACCAGTTGCAGGTAGTCCACCACCAGGAGATCCAGCTGACCCTTGCCCCGGGCTCGCCGGGCTCGGGACCTGAGTTCCAGCACCGACAGAGAGGGGGAGTCGTCAATCCAGAAGGGCAGATCGCACATGCCGGCCGCCGCCCGGTACAAGGCTTGCCACTCTTCAGCTTGCAGCCTCACCCGGTTGAGTCTGGAGGCATCGATTTTCCCCTGGATGGCCAACAGTCGCCTGATCAACTGCGACTGGGACATTTCCAGGGAAAAAAGGCCCGCCGGCACGCCGGCCGTGGCTGCCCTGAGGGCCAGGTTGAGAGCCAAAGAGGTTTTCCCCATGGAGGTCCGCCCGGCCAGGATCACCAGGTCCCCCGGGCACCAGGACAAGAAACGGTCCAGGTCCAGATAACCGGTAGCTAGGCCGGCGGGCTTTTGGGTTGCGTGGATTTCCGCCAGGATCTCCGTTTCCTGGTCCACCAGGGTCTCCAGGAGTTGGGCCGGCGCCGACTGGACCGCCTGATGGCACCTTTCGAAAATTTGGGCCTCGGCCCAGTCCAGGAATTCCCTGGCGGACAGATGGGGTCTTTCGCTGGCCTGGACGATTTCCCGGGCCGTGTCCCTGAGTCGCCGGATCAGGGCCTTGTTGCTCACCCGGCCGGCATAATGGACGGCGTTGGAGGCGGTGCCCACGTGCTCGCTCAACTGCGCCAGGAAGACCGGGCCGCCCGTCTGCTGCAACAACTCCAGATCCCTGAGCCGGGAGGTCACGGTCACCAGGTCCACGGCCTGACCGCTCATGGCCAGGTCCAGCATGGCCTGGTAGATCAGGCGGTGCCCATCACCGTAAAAGGCCTCAGGTGGTAAAACCGCGGCCACGTCATAGAGCGTGTCCGGTCTGAGCAGGATGGCCCCCAGGACGGACTGCTCTCCCTCCAGGTCGGCCAGGTGATCAATGGGTGGTGATGCCTTGGTGTTTTTCTGCATGACGCTCCCTTTCAGCTAACACTTCCTTTTCCAGCCGCAGGCATTGACAGGGGCCGTCCCGGGCCAGGCCGCCGCCCCGGCATACGGGGCATTGGGGGTCAGGGATCATGATGTCCTCCGGCTCGGGCGGCAACGTCTGGGCCGGCGGAGACCGGGAAAAACTCGCCTCGGGCGTCTCCTTGCGGAGCCAGTTTTTGAGAAACCGCCGGGGTTCCCGGAGCTTGCCGTCGGCGGCGAATTTCTTGCGGTGTTTAGGGGCCAGGCGGTTGTCCAGGCACCAGTCCCGGATGTCAGGATACTCGGCCAGGATTTGCTCCGGCGGCAGGACCGGGAACTTCTGGCAAAGCTCGGCATGCAGCTCCGCCGAGATGCTGAAGGCTTCACACTCAAAAATCAGTTGGGGGCTGGGGCGGGTGTCGGCGGACGGCGCAGCCGGTTCGACGACCAAGGCGCTAGCCTTCACTTCCTTTCTCTTCCCTTCCCTTCCCTTAACTTCCCTTCCCTTCCCTTAAATTCAGGCTGAGTACTCGGTGAGGGCTCCTTGAGTTCTCCCTGACCACTCACTGAGTCCTCAGTGAGTAGCCTGGTGGGGGGGAAGGGATGATAATCGGAGGGCGGCGGCCTCTTGGAAGCTGCCTCTC
>JBAQHL010000034.1:0-3422 GCA_049288295.1 Desulfobaccales bacterium | reverse complement strand
GGGTATGGGGGAGGGGGTAAGGGCCCACTGGCCCCGGTAGCACGGGCTTCCAGCCCGTGGGCACCCCCCTCCCCCACAGGCTTCTATTCCAGCCGGGGAAACAGTGCCTGCCCCTTTTGCAGAGCAGTGTTCGGGGTAAGCCCGCCCCACTTTAACGCCTCAGGCAGGGGCCGGTCCCAGGCGGCCCCCTCCAGACCGAGCTGCTCCGCCATTTTCAAGCTGCTGGCGGGGATGACCGGCTTCAGGAGCAGCGCCAGCCAGCGGAGACCCTCCAGGAGATAATAGAGGACCGTGTCCAGGCGGGGTTGGGCGGCAGGGTCCTTGGCCAACTCCCAGGGCGCCGCGGCCACAATGTAACGGTTGAGATGCCCCACCAACTCCCACACCCGGGCCAGGGCCTTGGGGAATTCCATGTCCGGAAAGAGCCGTAGAAAGTCCGCCGCCACTGCCTCGGCCTGGGCCACCACTTCCTGATCCTCAGCCACAGGCTCCGCCGGGGCAGGCACGATCCCGTTTCGGTACTTAAAGGCCATGCCCAGACTGCGGGCGAAGAGGTTCCCCAGATCATTGGCCAAATCAGCATTGATGCGGGTGCGCAGGGCGTCCTCGCTGAAGGTGGCGTCCAGGCCGTAAACCATCTCCCGGAGGAAAAAGTAGCGGACCTGGTCAATGCCATAGGCATCGGCGAGGGCCTGGGGCTCCACCACATTCCCCAGGCTCTTGGACATCTTGCCTTCGGCAATCTGCCAGTAGCCGTGGACATTGAGCTGCCGGAAAGGATCGAGGCCCACGGCTTTGAGCATGGTGGGCCAATAAATGGCGTGGGGTTTGAGGATATCCTTGGCGATGAGGTGATGCACGGCCGGCCAGAATTTGCGGTAATTGGCCCCCTCCGGGTAGTCCAGGCCCGTCAGGTAATTGAGGAGCGCGTCAAACCAGACATAGGCCACATAGCGCTCGTCAAAGGGGAGGGTGATGCCCCACTCCAGGCGCTGTTTGGGCCGGGAGATGCACAGGTCCTCCAAAGGCTCCCTCAGAAAGCCCAGTACCTCATTTTTATAACGTTCAGGCCTGATCCAGTCAGGATAGTCCTCGATGAAGCCGATGAGCCACTCCTGGTGCCGGCTCATGCGGAAAAAGTAGTTTTCTTCCGTGATGAAGGTGGGGGGCGTCTGATGTTCGGGGCACTTGCCGTCTTCCAGTTCCCGCTCCAGGTAGAAGCGTTCGCACCCGAAACAGTAAAGGCCGCCGTATTCCCCGAAATAGATGTCACCCTGATCGTGAAGTTTGGTGAGGATTTCCTGGACCACCCGCACGTGTGCCGGCAGGGTGGTGCGCACAAAAAAATCATAGCTGATGCCGAGATTATCCCAGGTCCGGCGGAATTGGCCGCTGATGCGGTCCACAAAATCCTTGACCGGCAGGCCGGCTTTCTGGGCGGCCTCCATGACCTTGTCGCCGTGCTCGTCCGTGCCGGTCTGGAAGCGGGTTTCCTCCCCCATGAGCCGGTGAAAACGGGCCAGGGCGTCGGCGACAATGGTGGTATAGGCGTGCCCCAGATGGGGCTCGGCATTGACGTAATAAATGGGAGTCGTAACGTAATAAGTCATGGTCACAGCTGGCTGTCGTTCTTGCCGGCCTTGCCTTCTCCTGACAAGTTATTTTTCCTTCAGTTCCTTCAGGCGCTCCAGAGCTCGCTCTATCAGGGGCTTATCCGTGACCGGGTTGGCCGCCTGGAGGAAAGTCCGGTAAGCCCCCCGGGCTTCGGGCAGACGCTTTAGCTGCTCTAAGGCCCGCCCCCGGTTGTACTGCGCCCGGGTAAAGTTGGGATCAAGGGTGAGGGTCTGGTTAAAGTCATCCAAGGCCGCGGCAGCTTGTTCCGAGTAGAGTCGGGCCAGCCCCCGGTTGTGGAAAATCTCCGCATTTTTAGGGCTAAGTTTCAAGGCCTGCTCGTAATCTTTCAAGGCCTCCGGATATTTTTCGCCGTCGAGAAAGGCGTTGCCCCGGTTGTAATATAACTGCCAGTCATTTTTTTTAAGCTTCAAGGCCGCGGTGTAGTCCGTCACTGCCTTGGCAGGCTGATCCAGCTTGGTGTAGACCCGGCCCCGGTTGTAATAAGCCTCGTAGGAATCCGGGTCCAGGGCCAGGGCCTGGGTAAAATCCTGTACGCCCTTATCCAGATTGCCCTGGAGGACAAAAGCCTGGCCCCGGTTGACGTAAGCCGCCGCCCAATCTCCCTTGAGCTTTATGACTTCGGTGAAATGCGCCTCCGCCTGGGCGCCGTTTCCGGCCTGCAGGGCGGCCAGGCCCTCAGTAAAGTATTTCTCGGCGGCATCCTCAGGAGGAGTAGTTAATTGCGCCCCCGCCACCGCTGACAGAAAAATGGCGGCCATAAGAACAGCCAAGCCCCAAGATATCCGGTAGTTGATCATGAGCCTCTCGATTCTGCGTAGTTTCTGTGTTAGTACCGGATTTTTTTGGAAAAGGAAAGAGACTTGGGAGAGGTTTGAGAATTTTTACTGCTCCGAAAAGTTTCGAGTTTCGAGTTTTGAGCCGTAGGCCGTAGGGCGGGAAAGCGAAGCGCATCCCGCCTTCAGGCGCTCGGCCCAAACGGTCGGCGGGCACGGAGGCCCGCCCTACCAATCTTTTCATAGCCTTGAGAGAGCCTCCGGCTCATGAGCGACTGTCTTGAAAAGATTATCTAGGGTGGGCACCGCCCACCAATTATTTTGGCGGGCAGTGCCCGCCCTACATTTAATCTACCAATGCCCCCCGTCCCACCCCATATCTAGGGAGCACAGACGTCCCGCCTGTGGCCCAGGCAAGATGCCCGTGCTCCCGGAGAGACCTGGGGGATACGGTAGGACGGGCTTCCAGCCCGTCCAGACAGAGATTGAAAACCTGTGCCGCCAAGTTTTTTCATGGTTTTGAGGATGAGCGAAGACTCCAAAAAGTTTGGAGCTGAGGACTCTGCGAAAATTCTTTCTGTCAAGGAATTTGAAGGGACAAGGCGGTGTCTTCTCCCCGGGGCAAAAACAGGGCGGCGCCGGCATCCTCATACACCTGCCGCCAATCCGGGGCCGCCAAGAGAAGTGGGTAAACCTTGGAGCGGGGATCCACCAGAATAATGTCCGGGGGATGCTGTTCCAGGAATTGGCGCCAGCCCGGGCGGCCATAGACAAACTCCGAATGGAGCTGGCACAGGTCATCCCCGTAAACCGTTTCATAGCGCCCGTCCATGGCCACCCTGCAGGAGGGGTGCAAGTTCCAGATAAGATATTCCCCCCAGTTGAACTCATTCAAAATATTCCCGGAAAGCTGGTTTTTCTGCAAAAACTCCAGCGCGCCCACGGGATAATAAATCCCCACCCTATTGCTCAGGTCCGGCGTACCCGGCAGGGTCAGTGACAAAGGCTGGTTAC
>JBAQHL010000033.1:0-2184 GCA_049288295.1 Desulfobaccales bacterium | reverse complement strand
GGTAATTCTGGCGGCCGTCCTGGAGTTCAAGGTCCACCATGCGTTTACTGATCCCGAATTTCTGCGCTATTTCTGACTTTTTGAGCCCCGACAGAAAGAGATCCTGGACCTGTTTGATCCGGGCCCTGCGACGTGAACTGATGTCTTTACCCTTCTTTGTTGGAGGCCCCCCCGTTGGGGGGACAAGAGAAAGAACCATTGCTTATTTTCCTTATGCTCCCGGCCAGCCGCAGAAGAAATACCGTAAGGCGTCCAGGGCGTGGTGCTCACCTTTGCCCGGCTCGTGCTCCCGGTAGTTTCTGAGTTCCCGGATCAGGTTCTGGCAGCGGTGGTGGAACAGGAGCCCGGGCTTGCCGTCGGGCCGGACCTTGAGCCATTGCCGCACCATCTCCTGGCCCATCTCGACGCCTCGGCGAGGGGCTTGGACTTTCACCCCGAGGATCTCCGAAAACACCACCTGCGTTTCCGGGGAGGAAGGGTCGCAATAGGCTCCGGAAATGGGACCGTAGCCGCAAGTATGGTGGCGGGCCAACACGGCCTTGGCGTTTTCCATGGTGGTGCGCAGGCGCTGATAGTATTCGGAAACTATCAACAGCCGTTCATGCCGTTCGATAGGCTGAATCCAAAGGACGGCACATGGGTTTCGATAACCTGGGTCGATCCCCAGATAAAGTGGGGTGGCAATGCGTTCCCCCATTCCCAATCCTCCTCATCTAGCCCAGCTTTGCCTGCTGTGCCGGGCCTCGCCGCTCCTCACCGTGCCTGCCCGGACCTTGCCCCGCCTTGGCCTATCACTTCAGATCCTTCCCTGAAATGCCCGTCGCGGCCATAAAAGCCGAGGCCGCCCCCCGCTTCAGCACCGCCTCTGCCTGGTGGGACAGGTAATTCGGCGGGAAAATAATCAAATTTTTCCTGAGCACCAGAAACCCCCGGATCACCGCCAGGGAGTTCACCTGGGCCAGTTCGGCCCAGTCATCGAAATCAACTCTGGTCTTTTCCCAGACCTTCTCCAGGTAAATCTCCTCCCCCGGCCCCGGTGGCGGCGGCAGCACCTTTTTAACCCGGGGCCAGGTGGCGGCCAGGCGAAAGAGGGTCTGGTCCTGGGCCAGGAGAGCGGCTCCCAGGAACCCCTGGGGATCGTCGGCAGCCCGGTAGGGGAGCAGCGCTTCAGCCCAGCCCATGACAGGCCTCCTCTCCAGGCGTCACCTCGGAGTGCAGGTCTTCTTCCTGCATCAGCTTCTCCAGCCCAAGGCGGGCAAGCTCCATCAACTTCAGAAAGGCGGCGGCAGAGTTCTTGATTTGGCAGCGCTTCTTGATCCGGGTGATGAGCTCAAAAAAAGCTTCAAAAGTTTGCAGGTGGGCCAGGTAGACCACGTCCCCGGCAAAGGCCGCGGCCGTCTCCTTGAGCAGTTGGTCCAGGTCCTCCAACTCTTCCGGGAGAAACAGGAAGCTGGCCAGCTTATAGCGCAGGCGCTGCTCGGTGATGGCGGCGAACTGGATGCCCTGCAGGGCCTTCACGGTATCGGAGTCCAGCCCGGCATAGACCTTGGCCTGTACGTCCTTGATGCTCTCCCACAGATCCTTCAGAATCATCAGGTCATCCTGGCCCACGATGGCGTTGTGGGAAAGCTGGATGGCCAGGCGCTGGTCCCCGTCCTTCTCGTCCGGCACCACCATCACCAGGACGCTCTCCACCCCGGCCTGCCTGGCCCCCATGACCCGGTGGTTGCCGGAAAGCACCCGGAGCTTGCCGTCCTTTTCCCGGTAACAGAGGGGCAGGGAAGACAGGTTGCCGTCCTGCTTGACGTTCTCCACCAGGGCCTGGAATTGCTCCGCCTTCATATAGCGGGCGTTCTTTTCCAGGAGTTTCAGGTCCCCTGGGGCCGCTAACTCCAGGTGGTAAGGAAAGAGTCCGCCCAGCCGCTCGTTCAACAGATTCAGGACTTCTCGAATTTCTTCAGCCATAAGGGGATGACCTCGTTTAAATCCATGATGCCCAACTCCGTCTCGTAAACCAGTTTCCCGGGATCCCGCCGGGCCAGTTCATAGAGGCCCCGATACTTCATGGACACCGGCTTGTCGGTGAAGACCATGGTCCGGCACTTAGGGATCTCCAGGAGGAATTTCTCTTCCAATAACCGCTGCACTTCCCGGGTCTGGGTAACCAGGAGCATAAGTTTGGCC
>JBAQHL010000032.1:0-1779 GCA_049288295.1 Desulfobaccales bacterium | reverse complement strand
CCCCCAGACGGGCCTTGATTTCCCCACCTTCCTCAAACATGCGCCGTATCCAGGAGGCTTGCTCCATGGTGGCCTTGATCTTCTTGGAGACGCTCACGCAGTCCTCCTGGGACGCCGGTAACGGCATCATTTGAATGTGCTTTATTTCCCCCGAATATGCCGACGCCTCAGGGCTTATCCACTACCCGATACCCCGCTTCCTGCAAGGCCCGGACCACCTGGTCCCCATGCTCCTGGTTACGGGTTTCCAGGATGACCTCCACCCGGGTGGAGGCCAGGGGCAGGTTCCGGGCGAGGCGATCGTGAAACAGGTGGAGGATGTTGGCCTCCTGCTCCCCCAAAAGCGTGGCCAGGCGTCCCAGGGACCCGGGCCGGTCGGGCAATTCCACCCGGAGGTTAAGGACGCGGCCCCGCTCCAGCAGGGCTCGCACCAGCACCCGCTCCAGAAGCGGGATGTCAATATTGCCGCCGCTGATCACCAGGACCACCCGCCGGCCCAGGTCAGCGCCCGCCAGGGGCCCTAAAAAAGCCGCCGCCGGCGCCGCCCCGGCCCCCTCGGCCAGAACCTTTTTATTTTCCAGCAGAACCAGGATGGCCTGGGCAATATTCCTTTCCTCCACCAGCACCACGTCATCCAGGTATTTTTGCAAATAAGGATAAGTCAGACGGCCGGTTTGAGCCACCTGGATGCCGTCCCCCAGGCTGGGCCGGATCGTTACCGCCACGGGTTCGCCCTGTTTGAGGGCCTCGGCCAGAGACGGCACCTGAGCGGTCTGCACCCCGATAACCCTCACCTGGGGAGAGCTTTCTTTGAGGGCCAAAGCCGTGCCCGCGGCCAGCCCCCCGCCCCCCACCGGCAGGATCACCGTGTCCACTTCCGGGAGATCCTCAATGATCTCCAAGCCCAGGGTGCCCTGGCCGGCCACCACCTCCAGGTCATCGAAGGGATGAATAAAAACAAAGCCCTGGGCCACCAGTTCCTGGGCTTTTTCCAGGGCTTCCGTGAGATTTTGGCCCCAGAGCAGAAGGTCGGCGCCGTAGCCCCGGCAAGCCAGCTGCTTGGTGATGGAGGCCCCCCGAGGCATGACAATGGTGGCCTTGATGCCCACAAAACTGGCAGCCCAGGCCACGCCCTGGCCGTGGTTGCCGGCCGAGGCCGCCACCACCCGGTCCCCCTCCCCTCGGGCCCGCATCAGGGTGAGGCGGTTGACCGCGCCCCTGAGCTTAAAGGAACCGGTGGTCTGGAGATTTTCCAGTTTGAGGAAAACCTCCCGTCCTCCCAAGCGACTCAGGGTCTGGGAATAAACCAGGGGGGTGTGGAGGATCACTCCCCGCAGTCGCTCCCGGGCGGCCTCGATCTCTTTCAGGGTCATGGTTGCCACTTAAGATCAGGCCTGCTGCGCCCGCCGCCAGCCCGCCGCCTTGAGACGGTGGACATGGGCCAGCCATTCGTCTTTCAGGGACTGGAGGAATTGCTTCATGTCTTCTTGAATGAGGGGCGCCAGGCGTTGATGCAATTCGGCCCGTATCTCATGGTCACTGGGGGAGAACCCCTGCCAGGTGAGGTAACCCTCATCGAAGATGATCTCCGGGTTAAGGGGCCGGGCGAGGCTCTTTTTCAGGAAAAAGGCCTGGGCCCCTTCCATGTCGTACTCCATGATCCAACCGCAGTCAGCCACCATGGTCTCAGGGTCGAAGTCCGCCTGGGGACCGCACTCAGGGCAGTACAGATTGACCAGGATTTCCGGAGACAAAAGGTTATCCCGGAAATTCAGGTGC
>JBAQHL010000031.1:0-1680 GCA_049288295.1 Desulfobaccales bacterium | reverse complement strand
TTTTGTTGGCTCGGCGAATGGAGATTATCCGGACAGTATCACTCCTGAGCGTGTAAGCCACAAAGACCACCATGCCTCTAAGTTGTCCCAGGGCGGCCCAGCGTTCCTCCTGGTAATCTCGGCGGGTGTCCCGCTTGGTCAACACGGGATGAGAGAAAATTATTTTAGTGTCTGCGAAATCTATGCCATGTTTTTCCAGGTTCTGCCGACGCTTGGCCTCATCCCAGGTAAATTCCATTTAAATAATTGTAATGGGAAGTTGCTTGAGCCTCTTGCAAAAGTCTAGTAGGGGTTGATTTTTAAAAAATTAAGCCTCATCGGTGCGCCTGTGCTAAGGTGAGTTTGCGAGAAACACCGCAGCCTGGGAGGAACCGATGAAGCTTGGCGACAGAGTATCATGGTTAATGGGGACTTTACAACGGTATCTCTTCCCCCGCCTGGAAGAATGTGGCGAGCGCCCCTTAACCGAGAAAGAGCAGCAATTGGCCACCATCTTGGCAGTGCTCCATATCGAAAGGTTTGTCAGTCGGCCACCGCAGAGATTTGGCCGGAAGCCCTGGGAGCGCCAGGCCCTGGCCCGGGCCTTGGTGGCCAAGGCGGTGTATAACCACCCCCACACCCGGGCCACCCTTGAGGCCCTGCGGGGGTCGCCGGTCCTGCGGCGCCTCTGCGGTTTTGTCAGGCGGGCCGATATCCCCTCCGAGGCCACCTTTTCCCGGGCCTTTGGGGAATTTGCCCGCTTGGGGCTGGGGGAGCAGGTCCATGCGGCCCTGGTGGCAGAGTGGGTGGGGCCGGAGCTGGTGGGGCATATCAGCCGGGATGCCACCGCCATCGAGGGCCGGGAAAAACCCCAGGCCAAGGTGCGGCCGGAAAAGCCGGCGCCCCGAAAAAGAGGCCGCCCCCGGCGAGGGGAGGTGCGGGAACCTCAAAGGGAAACCCGGCTGCAACGCCAAGTCCGGCAAACCGCGGCCGAAGCCTTGGCGGAGTTGCCGGTGCACTGCGATCGGGGGACCAAGAAAAACTCCAAAGGTTATCAGGCAAGCTGGATCGGCTACAAGCTGCACGCCGACGTCACTGACTGCTGTCTGCCCATCAGCGCAGCCCTGAGCGCGGCCTCCCTGCATGACAGCCAGGTGGCCATCCCGCTCATGAAGCTCACCAGCGAGCGGGTGGATTACCTCTATGATCTGATGGATGCGGCTTATGATGCGAAACCCATCTACGAGGTGAGCCGCAGCCTGGGACACGTCCCCCTCATCGACAAAAATGGCCGGGGGCGGGAAGTTATCCCGCTGGCGCCCCATGAAGCGGCCAGGTACCGGGAACGGACGGTGGCGGAGCGCTTCAACAGCCGTCTGAAAGAAGACTTCGGCGGCGCTAACGTCATGGTGCGGGGAGCAGAGAAAGTCAGGCTTCATCTCATGTTCGGCATCATCGCCCTGTTTGCCGACCAGTTGCTCAAGCTGATTAGCTGAGCAGGGCAAGGCTGGCCGGGGGTTGGCAAGATCAAGGGAGTGGTAGGTCCTGACCGCGCCAAAAGTGACCCGATTTCCTGCCCAGGGCTGAGAAAAGCAGGATTTCATGGCTTCAGGACCCCCAAACTTTGCCATTGCCTCATCCTGACGGCCAATTCTGCTGAGTTTTGCAAGAGGCTCAATGAACAAGGAGAAAAATCTAGGT
>JBAQHL010000030.1:0-1584 GCA_049288295.1 Desulfobaccales bacterium | reverse complement strand
TGTTCACCCACATATCCTCGGGCCGGGTGTTTTCGCCCACAATCATGCCCCTGTACACCGGGTCCCCAGGCCTGACAAAGATTGTTCCCCGGGGCTGCAGATGGTGGATGGCGTAGCCCACGGCCTTGCCAGAACGATCGGCGATCAAGGCCCCGTTGGGCCGGCCGCTGATTTCCCCCGTATAGGGGGTGTAGCCCTGCAAGATGGTATTCAAAAGTCCGGTGCCCCGGGTGTCGTTTAAGAATTGGCCGCGCAAGCCGATGAGGCCCCGGGAGGGGATTTCAAACTCCAGGCGCACCCGGCCGAAACCGTGGTTGATCATCTTCACCATCCGGCCCCGGCGGGCGCTCAGCTTCTCGGTGACAATGCCGATAAACTCCTCGGGAATGTCCACCACCGCCAACTCCTGAGGTTCCGACCGCACCCCGTCCAGCTGCCGGGTAATGATCCGGGGTTTGGACAGGGACAGTTCAAAACCCTCCCGGCGCATCATCTCTATCAGCACCGCCAGTTGCAACTCGCCCCGGGCGCTCACCCGGAAGGCTTCCTTGCTTGCCGTCTCTTCAACCTTGATGCTCACATTGTAGAGGACTTCCTTATCCAGGCGTTCTTTGAGGTGCCGGGAGGTCAGGAGCTTCCCTTCCCGGCCTGCCAGGGGTGAGGTGTTGACCGAAAAGACCATGGAAATCGTGGGCTCCTCCACCACAATCCCGGGAAGCGGCCGGGGGTCCTCCGGATCGCCCAGGGTGTCGCCGATGAAGGCCTGGGGCACGCCGGCCACTGCGGCCAGGTCCCCGGCCTCGATAAGCTCCGGCTCAATGCGGTCCAGACCCTCAAAGCTGTAAAGGACGCTGAGCTGGGCCTTGCCGGCCATCTGCCCCTCTTTGAGGAGGGCCACTTCCTGACCGCGCCTTAATTCCCCGCTAACGATTTTCCCCACTGCGATCAGACCCACGTAGTCGCTGTAATCCAGGCTGGTGACCAGAAACTGCAGGGGCGCGGCCGGGTCATAGGACGGCGCCGGGATGGCCGCAAGAATCGCCTCGAACAACGGCACCAGGTCCCGGCCCTTCTCTTCCGGATCGGTGAGGGCGATGCCGGCCTTGGCATTGGTGTAGAGCACCGGGAACTCCAGTTGCTCTTCCGTGGCGTCCAGGTCGATGAACAGGTCGTAAATCTCTTCCAGCACCTCTTTCGGGCGCCGGTCCGCCCGGTCGATTTTGTTGATAACCACGATGGCGGGAAGTCCCTTCTCCAGTGCCTTCCCCAGCACGAACCGGGTTTGGGGCAAGGGGCCTTCGGTGGCGTCCACCAGGAGCATGACCCCATCCACCATGTTCAGGGTTCTCTCCACTTCACCGCCGAAATCGGCATGGCCGGGGGTGTCCACAATATTAATCTTGACCCCCCGGTAGACGATGGACATGTTTTTAGCCATGATGGTGATGCCCTTTTCCCGTTCCAGATCCATGCTGTCCAGAACCCGCTCCGCCACCTGCTCATTCGCCCGGAAAATGCCGCTTTGCCAGAGCATGGCGTCGGCCAGGGTGGTCTTACCGTGATCCACGTGGGCGATAATGGCGA
>JBAQHL010000029.1:0-5455 GCA_049288295.1 Desulfobaccales bacterium | reverse complement strand
AAGACCGTGGCAGGTGTGGTTCAGGGAGACGAGCATCAGCGAACCACTGATGAGGTGTCGAAACACTAAAGACGACGTCAAAACTGGAGGCTAGCTTGACTCCAGGATAAGCCCAGGGGGAGCCTGCTGACTGCCTGGGCGGCGTCCGGCATAAAGGTGGCGTGACCCTGATCCAGGCTCTCGTGCGGAACGTGGGAAACTGTCGTCCCGATGTTAAGGGAGAAGCTCAAGTGGAGGACCCACAAGGGTGAGAGTACCGAGGCGGGGCACAGTGGCGGAACAACCCGTAGTAGCGAAGAAGTCCCGTAATGGGGATGGAGCGAAGGGGTTGTATCGATCAGCCTTACCTGTTGGTCAACCAGCAATGGGAGGAGCCATTGGGTAAGGCAAGGCCAGGTATTTGAGGCTGATCGATAGGAGCCGTATGAGCCGAGAGGTTCATGTACGGATCTGTGAGGGCGTGGGGGTGAGATTCCCCCACGCTACTCGACACAACGCTTGGGGTTTAGGCCCAAATCCTGTTCAATGAGGGCGTGGGTGTGAGATTCCTGCAGGCTGCTCGACTCAGGCATTTCTCCCTCTCATGAGAAGATTTTAGGAAAAGGCCTATGGAAAAAATTAAGTGTAGATTGACAGAGAATATGATGAATCTTAACTTCTCAGTAACTTAAGCATTAACAAGCACTGCTACCCTTATTAAGGAGGGGTGGCTATGATCAGCAGGTTAAGCGAAGGTCGATTTGCCGAAGGGTGAATGGACCTTTTGTTTTTCAAGTCAAGTCAATCTCCCCTTTTAAACTGTGGTGGCAACGGTTGTTGACTCGGAGTGAAAACCCTTGCCATGAGGGGCACTAAGGCTCCGGAATTGAGGTGGTAGTTGGCACTACGAGTTGATAGCATGCAGGGAGCTAGGCAAGGCCTGGTTGAGGCTGGCCAGGTTATTCTCCATAACCTCATTGGTTTCAAGGGGATCCACATATGGATCTCCCAGATAGACTCCAGTGTTGAGGCCCATGGATTAGACCGGGAATTCCTCTGGCTCGAAGTACGAAGAAGATTTTCTCAGGCGGGCCTTTTAGTCCCCCTGCAATCCTATAGGTTGCAAACCCCCTTGTTCCCCTGTTTGGGCATACTGATCCATACCAACCTAGTTCAGGTTTACCGACCTTCTTACATATTCAGCATCGAGGTGTTTTTCGTTCAGAAAATCACTTTAGCGGCCGCCCCATCTGCCAGCATGATGCGGATGACCTGGTGCCGGGAGTCCATTGGCGACGCACGCAGCAACTCCCAAGGCTTTGGTCTAACCTGTACAGCGAAGTGGATTGCCTAGTGAACCAGTTTCTCCAGAAATCAATGGGACTGCTGACATTCGAATTGCCATCAGTGGCGCAACCTAACGAACGTCAGGCACCATCAATAGATACCGGAACAAGTCCTCCTCTAAAGGCATCGTTCCACGACCACACGCCCTTGTACTTCGAAACCAGGGGGATTATCCAGGCAAACGAAACAGTGTGCGCCACACCGAACACATCGTGCGAAAAAATATCCATCACTTTCAAAAATGGGGTGGAAATCTGAAAGAACGTGGCCCTGGAGCAGTGACTTTTCCCTGGCCCTTAAAAGGAGTTTTCTTTTTCGGGGAGCCGCGCACGTAGTGGCAGTGGTTCTCAGGTGGGATTCATCGACCATAGTCACAATGCCCTCCTTGGCTTTGTGATTGGCTTAAGTGCGCCCAGAGGTGCAAGCATAATTTACCACATCGTGCGAACGCCCCTTCCCAAACCACTGCAAAAAGGAAAATGGTCCGGGAACCGGAAAAAAGGGTTGCCCTGCAGTAAGACAGGCCAGTAAATTATGGCCCTCCTTGGGCCCCCTGTTGAGGGGAACTCCAAAAAAAATCCCCAGAACAACCCGTTTAGGCATGTTCCAGGGAGGCCGGTCAGCGTGCCTGATTATTGGTGAAAATCCGCCCGAGAGGCCTGCCGTGTTCGGGATATCAGCGATCTTTCAGATATCCTGCCCGGCGGTGGCTTTCAAGGGAGCAACTTAATCTAATCCTTTTGGTTTTGCTTAGTCTCCTTCCGACCTGAAGGTCTGCCCAAAGCAGGGTAGAACTCCGTCATTTTACATCCCCGCCTCGCGGCGGGTTTGCCTTTTATGAGTCCTTATAGTGTAGGCATAAAAATGCCTAGGGTCAATAATGATAAATAATGTTTAAACCAAATTTGTTATATGAGGTGGTTCGGCCCCATGACCGGTCATCATCTGCGATAAAACGTCGATCATCTTTTCGGCAACCTATACCAATTTCTCTTTGAGGTGAAACATTCGTAGGGGCCGACCCAAGCGTCGGCCCCACATTGGCGGGCGGACACTTGGGTCCCACCTGCAGGTTTGATGCAGGTCATTATGAAAATGGTATTATCCATCGAGGGAATTGCCTCAGTGAAAATTATAAGGCTGAGGATACCTGCTCTGTATCAATAAGTTGCTATGGCCCATAAAACTGTTTGATATGGTCCAATTAACCCATCTTCAACATCCCTTCCTGTCTGTACTTCCCGCCCGCCTCACTTGTCCGTCATGGTGGTGACCCCGTCCCAATCCGGGCCGGGGGGATTTTCGGAAAATTTCTGTATCACCTGGAGGTAATGGGAGCAGAGGGTGTCCTGGGGTTTTAGGTGGGTCGCCTCCTGGAAAACCTCCAGGCTCTCCTCAAAGCGGCATTGGCGCAGCAAGGCCAAACCGCGGTTGTACAGCTCCAGGAAGCGGGCCAGCCTGTCCTCCGGGGGTCCTTCCCCTAAGACCTCGTAAATGGCGATGGGTTGCTTTTTGCCTTTCACCCTGACCAGGTCCACTTCCCGGACCAGAAAGCCATTCCCCAGGGCCTGCACGGTGTTGGCGGCCACCAGGATTTCGGTGCCGTAATATTTATTGAGGCCTTCCAGGCGGGAGGCCAGATTGACGTTATCTCCGATGGCGGTGTAGTCAAAGAGGCGGTTGGAGCCCATGTTGCCCACCGACACCAGCCCGGAGTTGATGCCGATGCCGATTTTCAAGGGGGGCCGGCCCCGCTCCACCCATTCCCGGTCCAGTTCTTTTAAGTTGCCGATCATTTCCAGGGCCGTGCGGCAGGCCCGTTGGGCGTGGTCGGCCTGGTCCAGGGGCGCGCCGAACAGGGCCATGATGGCGTCCCCGATATACTTGTCCAGGGTGCCCCCGTGCTTCACCACGATTTCGCTCATGGGGTTGAGGTAGTCGCGCAGCACTTCCACCAGGGCTTCCGGGGCCATGGTCTCAGACAAGGTGGTAAACCCGCGGATGTCGGAAAAAAGGATGGATAACTCCCGGCGTTCGCCCCCCAGGCGCAGTTTCTCCGGGTTCCGGATGATCTGGTTCACCACTTCCGGGGCCACATAAGACTGGAAGGCCTTTTTGATGCGGGCCCGTTCCCGCTCCTCCGTCAGGAAGCGCTGCAGGGTGATGCCGGTGTAGACGCCCGCCACCTCCAGCAAGGGGTAGGAGATCTCCAGGTGGAGACCGGCATACCTGAAAAACAGGTAATTAATGACCACATAGGCCTGCGCCGCCATGAGGGTGATGGCGATGGCGCCCACCGCGGAAAGGCGGGGCAGCAAAAGACCGAAAACCAGGGCCAGAGCCAGGATGATACCCATGGTGGTCAGGGTGGGGTAGGTGGGGGTGCGGATAAAGTCCTGCTGGAGAATATTATCCAAGACGGTGGCCTGAATCTCGAGCCCCGGGGAAACTCCGGAAAAAGGCGTGACCCGCAGGTCGAAGATACCCACTGCCGTGGCGCCCACCAGCACCACCTTGTCTTTCAGGGCGTCCCGGGGAAGGCTGCCCGCCAACACCTGGTCTGCGGAGTAGGTGGGGAAAATCCCGGGCGGCCCCAGGTAGTTAATGAACATGCGGCCGTAGCGGTCCACGGGAATTTTCTCCCGTCCCAGCCGGACCTCCTCCACCCCGAAGCGGGAAAGGGTGATGCCCAGGGGCGGCTTTTCCCGATAATGCTGCAGGGTCACTAAAGTCATGGGGGCGAAGATGTCGGGGCCATAGGCCAGGGCCATGGGCAGCCAGCGCACCGTGCCGTCAGGGTCGGGCACCATGTTGAAGTAGCCCCCTCCCGCTGCGGCTTCGGTGATCTCCGGGAGATTTACCTCCACTGCGTCGGCCCCCATGAGGGGCAGGCGGCCGGCCTCCTCATCCAGCCAGCGTATGAGGTTATAGGTGCTGGCCTGAATGGCCTTGGGGCCCAGACTCTGGCCGATTTGGGAACCCAGGATTTTCCCCCCCACGTCGACGAAAAAAAAACCGAGGATGGTGGGAGGTCCCTGGCCCACAACCTGGGCCAACTGGCGGTCCACATCGGCCCGTTTTTCCTCCTGGTCCAGAAGAGCCATCACCTGGGGAAAGGCGGCCTTTTTCTGGCCCAGATCCCGGCGGAGGCGCTGCAGGGTAGTCAAGGCGGCTGTTTCCTGGCGTTCGGCAAAAATAATATCAAGTCCCATGACCCTGGGTTCCGCCTCTTTGATGCGGGTAAAAAGCCGGGCCATGACCTCCCGGGACCACGGCCAACGGCCCACCTTTTTGACGCTGGCATCGTCCACGGCCACGAGGGCGATCTCCGGCACTGGGGGTTTTGCGCCCCTGTAGAGAAACCTCAGATCATAGAGTTTGAGTTCAATGAATTCGGTGATGGGGAGGCGAAGGAGCAACAACAGGATAACTCCCAGGGTGACCCCGGCCACAATGAGAAAGACGCTGTCATGGAAGAGGGCCCGTAAGCCGGCCAGCCGTTTGGTTTTTTGCGGGGAAGGTTGCTTTGGCTCCATGACCCTTTATTAGCACACTTGGGGAAAAAACTCTTGGGTGAAATCAGCGGGGCTTGAGGGCAAAGCGGGGCCGTTTCAGGGATTGCTGGCGGCAGATCGGACAGCGGGAAGGCATGGTGAGGCGCTCCCGCTTGGTGAAGGTGAAGCCGCAGGAGCGGCACACCGCAGGGATAAGATGGAAACGCTGGCCGGCCCCCGGAGACCGGGCCACGTGCTGAAGGTGCTCATAGACTTCCTTTTCCGGGATGGACAGACGCTGGGACAGTTCCTGGGCGGAATAATCCTGCTCCTTAAGCAGCTCTTTCAAGGCCTGGCGAATAGTTATCATGTGATGGGAGGCAATTCTGCTCAGGGGTATCTTGTGCCCGCCGGGAAGAGCAAAGTTTGGCGGCCAGGTGGTTTAATACCAAGTCGCACTCAAATGGGTATTTTTTGTAGTGGCGCAATTTATTGCGCCTTTTTAAGAGCGTGATGAATCACGCCCCCACAATAGTTCGGTTTATTGCCCTTCGATTGCGGCTTGGTACAAAGAGGAGCCCGGCAATCAGAAGGCCATGAGGCGAAAATCCCACGGACGCCCTGTACAATCCCTG
>JBAQHL010000028.1:0-3463 GCA_049288295.1 Desulfobaccales bacterium | reverse complement strand
AGGGACGGCAAACCTCAGGTAGTCGGTGGAAAGATATTCGTCGGATTACTAGTTGCACTGATGGTTTTGTGGGCAAGTTGCATGATGGCGCAGGCAGTTGAGAGCAGCCAGTTGGCCTTCATCCGGGGTGACCAGCTGTGGCTGGCCAACAGCGATGGCACCGGGGCCCGCCAGCTCACCACCAGCGGGGTGGCCGTTTCACCGGCCTTGTCCCGGGACGGGCAGTGGGTGGCTTGGGTGGCTTATGCCGACAGTGAGCAGAAGAAAGGCGCCATCCATCTGGCTCCCACCGGGGGCGGTCCGGTGAAAACCCTTAAAATTCCCTCTATTTCTGAAGCCTGGAGCCCGGCCTTTACCCCGGACGGCAAGAAATTGGCCCTGGTGACCCGGTTCAATGTCCGGACGCGCACCGTGGAGGGGGAAAAGCAAGAATATGCCACGCATGCCGTCAGCCTGGTGGACCTGGACACAGGCCAGGTGCGCCATGTGGTCAAGACCCCCAACCATTTCATAGAGGCGGGCGATCTCTATACAAACCTGGCGGTGTCCCCGGACTGCAGGTTCATCGCTTACCAGGAAAGCGGCACCGATGTCTCCGGGGGCTTTGTAGTCCGGAACCTGGACGGCAAAAAGCTCCTGCGCTACCCGAAAAATCCCGAGGACTATAACCCCTTCTGGCGCCCCACCTTCTCCCCGGACGGGAGTCAAATGCTGTGTTTTTCCATGGCCACCACGGGAGGGGAAAAGACTTATATTTACCTGGTGAATTTAAAGACCCTGGAAGCCAGGAGGCTCGCCGAAGGGTATTACCCCACCTTTGTGGATGGGGGCCGGGCCGTGGTCTTCGAGCGCTGGACTGACACCGGCCTGACGGGCAAGGACGCCACCAGGATCGATCTGTGGCGGCTGGACCTGACACCCGATGCTGAGCCCCGGCTCATCCTGGAAAATGCCGAAAAGCCGGCGGGGTAGGGGTGAGGTTAGCTATAGGCTCTAAGCCATAAGCTTTAGGCTTTAGCAGGTTGTTGAAAAACCCGTTTTTTTGTCATCCTGAACGAAGTGAAGGATATAGAACTGCTTGATAATACTAGATTCTTCGGTCGCAAGCTCCCTCAGAATGACAGGAATCTGGAGGCTTTTGCAAGAGGCTCCAAAGTTAACCCATTTTTCGTCCTGAGTAATAAGTATTTTCGAAGAAAAATAATGCCATTAAACGGCCTCCTCCTCATTGACAAACCCGCAGGCATTACCTCCTTTGAGGTGGTGCGCCGGGTGCGCCGGGCCCTGAGGGTGAAGAAAGTGGGGCACCTGGGGACCCTGGACCCCTTTGCCACGGGATTATTGCCCCTGGCCCTGGGGGAGGCCACCAAGCTGGCCCAGTTTCTCCTGGAGGAGCCCAAGACCTACCTGGCCACCTGCAGGCTGGGGGTGGAGACGGACACCCAGGATTTGACGGGGCAAATTACGGCCGAGTCCGACAGGCTTCCCTCTCCTCAGGAGATCCATCGGGCCGCGACCAGGTTTGTGGGAGAAATCGAACAGGTGCCCCCCCTTTATTCCGCGCTGCATCACCAGGGGGAGCGCCTTTACAAATTGGCCCGACGCGGGGAAGTGGTGGAGACCGAACCCCGGCCGGTGACCATTCACCGTCTGGAGATTAAAGACCTGGCCCTGCCCCAGGTCACCTTTGTGGTGGAATGCAGCAAGGGCACCTACATCCGTACCCTGGCCCATGACCTGGGCCGGGCCCTGGGCTGCGGCGCGCACCTGATCAGCCTCACCCGGCTGGCCGTGGGATTTTTCCGGCTGGAGGAGGCTTTGCCCCTGGAAGTGATGGAAAAAACCGGCAATCTCGAGGAGATCGAGGCGCGTCTCATCCCGCTGGCCCAGTGTCTGCCCCGCTTTCAAGCGGTGCAGGTAGGCCGGGAGGAGGCCCGGCTCCTGTCCCAGGGCCGCACCCTCCCCTGGCCGGAGCCGGGACCCTCTGAAGGGGAGAAGGTGCGGGTGGTGGCCGAGGGGACTCTGGTGGCCGTGGCTGCGGTGCGCTGCCAGGGAGTGAGCCAGGTTTTGGCGCCGGTGCGGGTTTTTCATACCATCAAAGAAAGTAAGCTGGCAGCTGACTGCTGACAGCCAACCTTAAATACAAGGAGGAAGCAGTGACCCTAGACACCACACAAAAAAGAGGAATCATTGACCGTTTTCGCCAACATGAATCGGATACCGGATCCCCCGAAGTCCAGGTGGCTATCTTGAGCGAGCGCATCACTTATCTGACCAACCATTTCAAGACCCACGCCAAGGACCATCACTCCCGCCGGGGGTTGATCAAACTGGTGGGACAGAGGCGGCGTCTCCTGAACTACCTTAAGAACAAGGACATCGACCGGTACCGAACTTTGATTGAGCAGCTTGGGCTGCGTAAATAGGAAAACAGAAGGATTACAATGGGAAGAATATATGAAGTAGAAGTGGGTGGGCGCACCCTGAGTTTCGAGCTGGACCGCATGGCTTTTCAGGCCAGCGGCGCCGTGCTGGTGAGGTACGGGGAAAGCACCGTGCTCGTCACCGCCACCATGTCAGAGCGTCCCCGTGAAGGGGTGGACTTTCTGCCCCTCACCTGTGATTACCTGGAAATGGCCTACGCCGCGGGCCGCATCCCCGGAGGCTTTTTCCGCCGGGAAATCGGCAGGCCCAGCGAAAAAGAGACCCTGACCTCCCGCCTCATCGACCGGCCTCTCAGGCCCTTGTTCCCCAAGGGTTGGAACCGGGAGATACAGGTCATCGCCACGGTGTTGTCCAGCGATCTGGACACCGATTCGGACATGCCGGCCTTAAACGGCGCCGCGGCGGCCCTGGAGATTTCCGATATTCCCTTTCAGGGACCGGTGGCCGCGGTGCGGGTGGGCAAGGTGGACGGTCAGCTCCTCATTAACCCCACCAACACCCAGATCAAGGAAAGCACCCTCAATCTCATCGTGGCCGGCGCGCCTCAAGGGCTGGTGATGGTGGAGGGCGGTGCCCGGATGGCCTCCGAGGAAGAGATTTTAGAGGCCCTGTTTTTCGCTCACGAACAGATGCAGCCGATTCATAACCTCCTCAGTCGGATGCGGGAGGAAGTGGGCAAGGCCAAAGCGGCGCCGCCCCCGCCCCCGGACTATGGCGACCTCCCCGAGCGCATCGCGGCTCTGGCCAGCGAGCGGTTTCTAGCCGCCATTGGCCATCCCGTGAAAAAAGACCGCTACCGCGCGGTGGACCAGGTCAAGGTGGATGTGCTGGCGGAACTGGGGGACGCGGCCCAGGGGCGGGAAAAAGAGGCCTTGACCCTGTTAAGCGAGCTGCAGAAAAAAATCGTCCGGGAAAAAGTGCACCGGGACGGGCGCCGGGTGGACGGCCGCAGTTTCACCGAGGTGCGGCCCATCACCTGTGAAATCGACCTGCTCTCCCGCACCCACGGCTCGGCGCT
>JBAQHL010000027.1:0-2193 GCA_049288295.1 Desulfobaccales bacterium | reverse complement strand
GGCCTGCATGTCCCAGAAGGAGAAGCTCGCCAAAGCTGCGGCCGCGCGTTAATGTTAAGGCCCGCAGCCCTTAACATCCATGAACCGACAGGCGGAAGGTCAGACCTTCCGCCTTTTTTTTCTTTGTTGCATTCTTTGCTCCGAAAAAGTCCATAATCGAAGCCGAACGGGGGGGGAGGGGGGTTAAGGGCAAGTTGTTATCATAGAGGAAATTATGCGGGTGTACAAAAAGTATCTGCTACGCGGGGTCAGGGTGACATATGGATCACGGATTTGGTCACACCGGGAAAAGACAAATCCCCCCTGACCTCTTCCTTCAATCTCCCTTTACAATGGAGCCTACCAAGGCCCTCCCCCATTGGCAAGGACGGAGTATTGTGCCACAATACCTCAGAGCTATTCTTGAGGCGGTGGGCATGCGGGGCGGGGTAAAAACTGTATTTATTTGCCAGAGTTGCGGCCACCAGGTCAGCAAGTGGCTGGGGCGCTGCCCCCAATGTGGCGCCTGGAACTCCCTGGCGGAAGAATTGGTGGGACCCCGCCCCGGTCCTGGGGAGGCGCCGGCGCCGCCCCGGCGCAGCACCCCCCAGCCCCTGGCCCAGCTCATCTGCCAGCCGGAAATCCGGCAGCCCTCCGGCATCACCGAGTTTGACCGGGTCCTGGGGGGCAGCCTGGTGGCCGGCTCCGTGGTGCTCCTGGGGGGAGACCCCGGCATCGGCAAGTCCACCCTCATCCTCCAGGTCCTGGACCGCCTCTGCCAGGAAAACCTGGTGGGCCTCTATCTTTCCGGAGAGGAATCCGAGGCCCAGCTCAAGTTGCGGGCCGATCGCCTGGGAGTAGCCTCCCCCTACCTGCTGGTGGCCACCGAAACCTGTCTGGAAAATATCCTGAGAATCGTGGAGGAGGTGCGCCCAGCCTTTCTGGCCCTGGACTCGATCCAAACCCTCTACACCGCTACCCTGCCGGCCGCCCCCGGGTCCCTCCCTCAGGTGCGGGAGACCGCCTTCCGGTTGGCCCAACAGGCCAAGCTCAGCGGCATGGCCACCTTTTTGATCGGCCATGTCACCAAAGAGGGCACCCTGGCCGGACCCATGACCCTGGAGCACCTGGTGGATACGGTGCTCTATCTCGAAGGCGACCGCTCCCACGCCTTTCGGCTGCTGCGCACCGTGAAGAACCGCTTCGGCCCCACCCAGGAGTTGGGGGTTTTTGAGATGCAGGAAGCCGGCTTGGCGGAAGTGACCAACCCTTCGGCCCTGTTTATGGCCGAGCGGGCATACGAGGTGCCGGGTTCGGTAGTGGTGCCGAGCCTGGAGGGCTCCCGCCCCATCCTGGTGGAGGTCCAGGCCCTGGTGTCGCCCTCCTCCCTGGCCCTGCCCCGGCGTCAGACCAGCGGCGTGGACCCCGGCCGGGTGTCGCTGTTGGTGGCGGTCATGGAAAAACGGGTGGGACTGGGCTTTTCCGGACAGGACGTCTTTGTCAACGTGGCCGGGGGGGTGCGCCTGAGCGAACCCGCCGCCGACCTGGGCGTGGCCCTGGCCCTGGCCTCCTCTTATCTGGAGAAGCCGGTGCCCCTGGACATCCTGGTCTTCGGCGAGGTGGGTCTCACTGGGGAAGTGCGGGCCGTGAGCCAACCCGAGGTGCGCCTCAAGGAGGGCCACAAATTGGGCTTTGCCCGGGCCCTTCTGGCCCGCCGGCAGATGGAGCGCCTGGGGGACTTCCCCGGACTGGAACTCCTGGGGGTGGACGCCCTGGCGGAGGCCATTCGGGTTTTATTGGGGAAATGAACCTAAAATTTGGGGTTCTTGCCAAAAGTCGTGTTTGTCACCCTGAGCGCAGCGAAGGGTCTATTGGCTTCGGTCGCAAGCGCCCTCAGAATGACAGGAATCTGGAGGCATTTGCAAGAGGCTCATTCCCCTCTGGTTATTTTTTCTCAATTTTTTAGTTTCTGGTAGTCTCGCCCGGAGATAGCCCTGGGACATCCGGTCTTTCTGAGGCAGGCAGGGTCGGCAGTGGGGTTAATGAGCCTTACTTGATTCTGATGAACTCGTGTTTATTTGACTGGTTGATCTTCAGATCATGCAAAATAAGGTCGTTTTCACGAAAAGTTACCTGGAAAACCCGGGGTATGGTAAAGATTGGTTCACCGCTTTGGGCGCCATACTGGGAGCTTAAACGGATTTTCAGACGGCT
>JBAQHL010000026.1:0-2585 GCA_049288295.1 Desulfobaccales bacterium | reverse complement strand
GTGGTCCCATGCCCCAGCCCGGAGAACCCTTCTGGGATTTTTTTGAAAAATTCTTTCCGGATATGCCCCGGGACCGCACCCAGCGCTCTCTCGGCACCGGCTTAATCATTGACCCCAAAGGGTTGATTATTACCAACGAACATGTGGTCAAAAACGCCGATAAAATAAAAGTGAAGATGGCGGGACAGGGCGGCAAGGAGTATACCGCTACGGTGAAAGGCCGGGATCCCCAAACCGATATCGCCCTTTTGCAGATCGACAGCAAGGAGACCTTCCCAGCCCTTACCCTCGGTGATTCCGACAACATCCGCGTGGGGGACTGGGTGCTGGCCATCGGCAACCCCTTTGGCCTGGGGCACACCGTTACCCAGGGGATCATCAGCGCCAAGGGGCGGGTTATCGGGGCCGGCCGCTATGACAACTTCCTCCAGACCGATGCGGCCATTAACCCGGGAAACAGCGGCGGTCCTCTTCTCAACCTGTCCGGCGAAGTCGTGGGGATTAACACCGCCATTGTGGCCACCGGGCAGGGCATCGGCTTTGCCATCCCCAGCAACCTGGTGAAGAGCATCATCGGGCAGCTTCAGGAGAAGGGCAAGGTGGTCCGGGGCATGTTGGGGGTGCAGGTGCAGGTGGTCACCCCGGAAATTGCCAAGTCTTATGGACTTGCTGAAGCCAAGGGCGCCCTGGTGGCCGATGTCCATGCCGACACCCCTGCAGAAAAGGCCGGCATCAAGCGGGAAGACATTATCATCGAGTTTAATGGGACACCCATCAACGAGATGAATGAGCTGCCCCGGTTGGTGGCGGCGATGACGCCAGGCGCCAAGGCCACGGTGAAAGTCCTCCGGGACGGCAAGGAAAAGACCTTTACCCTGACCGTCACCGAACTGAAAGAGGAGCGTTTCGCCGGAGAAACCCCGGACACCGACCAGGAAAGCAGCATCGGCCTGATGGTGGAAGACCTCAATCCCCAAATGGCCCGGCGCTTTGACCTGAAGGATTCCAAAGGGGTGGTGGTTGTGGATGTGGTCCCCGGTTCCTCTGCGGCCGAAGCCGGTTTTCGCCGGGGGGATGTCATTCTGGAAGTCAACGGCAAGGCGGTCCCCGACGCCAAGACCTTCCAAAAAACCATCGCTGAACAACCCAAGAAGTCCTTTGCCCGCTTCCTGGTGAAGCGCGAAGGCCGGACGGTCATCGTTGCGGTGGAAGTGCCAGAAAAATAAGAAGAAAATAAGAACAGCATAAAAAAAGACCTGGTTGGAGAGCCCTAACCTCCAGCCAGGTCTTTTTCTTTCACCCCTTGATGCCAGATTGCCATCAAAGAAGTAATTATAGCGATTGCCAAAAGTTTCTTCCTCTTATCTCCTCTCCCCCCATCACCCCTAAATCCCCCTTTAGTAAAGGTGGACTTGGGCTTGCCGATTTATCGAACCCCCCTTTTTTAAAGGGGGGCAGGGGGGATTTGCCATCTCCCGGAACCGTCCAGGTCCTTGAACCTGATAGTCTAATACCAAAATGCCGTCAAACAAATATTTTTCTGTAGCACGGCTTGCCGTGCCCAGACGCAGGCTAAACGTTCATGGCAAATGATTGGCACCCCTGAGGGTGAAAATCTGTTGTAGGGGCGACGCATGCGCCGCCTTACAGGGAATTTTCACGGTAAAGCCTGCGGCTACATTTTGTTAACTCTATGACCGCAACCTGGTATAAAGTATTACTTTTTGATCGCATCTTGTTATGATGCCGTTTTGCTGCCAAAAAGTGGCCGAAGTTTTCAGCCTGTATGGCATCAGCCATCTGATACCGAGTTGCGTTCTCATGGCAATTATTTGTAGCCGCGAGGCTCTAACCTCGCGCCAACACAGGCTGGAAAGCCTGTGCCACCGTTTGACTGCAAACCGGTTTTACTTGTGGCAAGGATTGGGGCCGGGCGGCTGACCGGGCCCTGTCAGCCAGGCACAGCAGGCCGCCGCCGGTCTACCTTTTCTTGATAAGGACAAGGGTATTGCTGTCCACCATGGGGTAGATTTCGTCGATGTCATCATTATGCAGGGATACGCATCCCAGGGTCCAGTCCAGACGGCGGTAGTTCATGGAAGGGTCATGGGTCCCGTGGATGCCGATATCTCCCCCGATTTTGGCTTCCTCGTGGAGTTTCCCGGTTTTTTTGGCCTCGCTGAATTTCAGCCAATTTTGGGTGTTGGGATAATCCAGGAGAATGAATTTGTCCCAGCGAGGGTGAGGGTATTTGGTCACCACCCGGTACACCCCCTCGGGAGTGCAAAGGTCTCCCTGACAGACTTTATCGGGTCGGGGATTGCCCCCCAGGACTACGGGATAGGTTTTGACGGGTTTCACGCCCTGGTAAATCGTCAGCTTGCGGTCCATTTTTTTCACCACAAGGACGGTGGGTTTGCCGTAGGCCCTGCCGTTCTTCTCCAGCAACTGCTTGATTTCTTGCTGTTCTGCGGTCAGAGGCGCTTTAATTTCCGGGACCGGCGGCTTGGCCACTACTGGCTGGATCCTTTTTTTACCACACCCGCCGACACCCAGCACCAGGACAAAAAAAACACATAATACCA
>JBAQHL010000025.1:0-1604 GCA_049288295.1 Desulfobaccales bacterium | reverse complement strand
AAGCAGGCCCAGGTAGTTGTTGCCCGGGGCCGCCAGGGGGGAAATGCCCCCGCCAGCCCGGCGCCGGCACAGGACAATGGGGTGCTCCGGGCTGAGAAGCAGGGAACGCTCCAGGTCAGTGATTTCGGCAATGCGGGCCGCTTCTCCAAGATCGCGCACCATGAGGGCGAAGGGCTTGTCCCGGCGGCCTTTGCGCTCCCGCAAGGCCCGCACCGCCTCGTCGTTTCGGGCGTCGCCGGCCAGATGAAAGCCCCCTAACCCCTTCACCGCCAGAATCTTGCCCTTCCGGAGCAAAGCTGCGGCAGCCGGCAAAACTTCATCTTCCCGGCGTTCCCCTTCATATTCCAGCCAGACCCGGGGCCCGCAGGCCGGGCAGGCCGTGGGCTCGGCGTGGAAGCGCCGGTCCCCGGGGTCTTCATATTCCCCCCGGCAGTCCGGGCACATCTCGAAAACGGCCATGGTGGTCTGGGGCCGGTCGTACGGCACCTGGCGTATGAGGGTAAACCGGGGGCCGCAGTTGGTGCAATTGGAGAAAGGATACTGAAAACGCCGGTCTTCCTGGTCCCGGATCTCCCGGGCGCAATCGGCGCACAGGCCCAAATCCGGAGGAATTACCGCCTCAGTCCCCGCAAGATTTTCGCTGGCCAGAATCTGGAAATCATCCTGACCCAGGGGCAAGGTGTCCTCGGCGGTCACCTGTTCCACCCGGGACAGGGCCGGGGCCTCCTCAGAAAGACGGTGGATAAATACCTCCAGGACGGCGGGCGGCCCCTCCACTTCCATCTCCACCCCCCGGGAGGTGTTGCGCACCCAGCCCGAGAGATTATGGCTCCGGGCCAGACGGTAGACAAAGGGACGGAAGCCCACCCCCTGCACCAGGCCGGAGACGGCAATTTTCTTCCTCGCTATGGAAATGGGGACTGACAGGGGTTCAGCCATCTTGGCGCCTATCGGGGGAATCGTGGACAAAATCTCTTCCAGTATACCACAAAAGGCGGAAGATACGAGACAGCCTGGCAATTGCCGGCTCTTGCTCCCCCCTTCCCGGAACTCCTGCTTGCAACAATTCCCGGCGGTGGCATAATTGCCTTATAAAACGCGCCTGTTTTGGTGCAGCCGAGGAAATCATGGACAAAAGAGCACGCCTCCTCAAACCTGGAAAAGAACCGCGCGGCCCGGTGGCCTACTGGATGAGCCGGGACCAGCGGGCCCATGACAACTGGGCCTTGCTCTACGCCCAGCACCTGGCCCTGGAACGCCAGGTCCCCCTCCTGGTGGTCTTTTGCCTGGCCCCCGCTTTTCTAGGGGCCGCCTGGCGCCAGTATGATTTCATGCTCCGGGGGCTCGCCGAGGCGGCTAAGGAGCTGGAAGATCACCGCATTCCTTTCCACCTGCTCACTGGCGAACCTGTGCAGGAAATCTCCACATGGGTCCAGGAACTGGATGTGGGCCTCCTGATCACCGACTTTGACCCCTTGCGTATCAAAAGGGCCTGGAAAGAGGGAGTGTCGCCAAAGCTGGCCGTGCCTTTCTGGGAAGTGGACGCCCACAACATCGTTCCCTGTTGGCTGGCCTCCCCCAAACAGGAATGGGCGGCCTATTCC
>JBAQHL010000024.1:0-10335 GCA_049288295.1 Desulfobaccales bacterium | reverse complement strand
TTAAATATCCTTAGCTTCTCTCTGAAGGTGAGCCCGCCGGACGTATCGCCATAGCGTGATTGTTTGAGGTCAATCTGGTCGCTGTCCCGATTTCCTCAAATTCATAAAATAAGTTCGATATGTTAGCTTGTCCACCTTGAGTTCCCGAATAGTTGTTTCACCTGGATGTCGCGAAGCACAGCTTGTGAATAATTCATTTTTTCTAAATTTTATAGATAGTTCTAAGCTTAAAATAATTCACTCTTGACACATGGAAGTATATACGTTTTATTGGTAGGGAACCTTGAGAGGTGAATTGCCATGTCTGAAGACGTTCTTGGCTCCGTGGTGGTGGTAGGGGGCGGTATTGCGGGAATGCAGGCTGCCCTTGATCTGGCCAACTCCGGGTATTATGTCTACCTGGTGGAAAAAGGACCCGCCATCGGCGGGACCATGGCGCAGATCGACAAGACCTTCCCCACCAACGACTGCGCCATGTGAATTATTTCCCCCAAGCTGGTCGAGGTCGGCCGGCACACCAACATCGAACTTCATACCCTGGCCAATGTTACAGACGTGACCGGGAAACCCGGCAATCTGGAAGTCGTCCTCGCAAAGCAAGCCCGCTACGTGGACCAGGCCAAGTGCACCGGTTGCGGCACCTGTCTGGACGTTTGCCCCGTCCGCTACGAGGTCCAGCTTCCCGAGGATACCGCCCGGGCCCGGGCTGCCTTCGCCCAGGCCACCGACGAACTGGTGGTCACCGGCATCATCGCCACCCACCGGGACAAACGGGGCAACCTCCTGCCCATCCTCCTGGATATCAACCGCCATTTCAACTGGCTGCCCCGCCCGGCCCTGGAACGGGTCTCCAACGAACTAAAAATTCCCCTGGCGGAAATCCTCCGGGTGGCCAGTTTTTACAATGCCTTTTCCCTGGTTCCCCGGGGCAAGCACATCATCAACATCTGCATGGGCACGGGCTGTTTCGTGAAGGGCTCCCCCCGTCTGCTGGATTCCCTGGAGCGCACCCTGGGCTTGAAGCACGGCGAAACCACCGCGGATATGCTGTTCACCCTGGAAGTGGTGCGCTGCATCGGCTGCTGTGCTCTGGCCCCGGCCCTGCGGGTGGGGGATGACACCTTTGGTCGGGTCACTCCCGCCATGATCCCCAAAATTCTCAAGTCCTACGCCGAATCCTACGGTCTGGAGGATGCAGAGGAGGAGGCCGCGGGATGAAGGTCAGATCTCTTGAAGGACTGGAAGACCTGAAAAAAGAAGGCCTTGCCCTCATCTACCCCGATAAGGTCAAAGTCATGGTGGGCATGGCCACCTGCGGCATTTCCGCCGGGGCCGACAAGGTCTATGAGACCCTCCAGGCAAAAATCGCCGAACTGGGTCTGGACGTGGCCCTGGAGAAAACCGGCTGCATCGGTTTTTGCCAGCGGGAGCCCCTGGTGGACGTGGTTTATCCCAAAAAGGTGCGCCTCTCCTACCAGGGCATGACCCCTGAGAAGGCCGCAGCCCTGGTGGAGGCCATCAAAAAAGGGGAAATCTACCCGGAAAACCTCCTGTGCCGCATCGACCAGGAAGACATCCTCATAGAGGGGCAGGTGCGCCCTTATGCCAACCCCCACCCCCCTGCCCTGCCGGTGGAAACTCCCCGCTATGAAGACCTGCCTTTCTTCGGCAAACAGGTGAAAATCGCGCTGCGCAACTGCGGCTTTATCCACCCGGAACGCATCCAGGAATATATCGCCCGGGGGGGCTACCAGGCCCTGCACCGGGTGCTCACCGGCCTGACCCCCGAGGAGGTCATTGCGGAAGTCAAGTCCTCCGGCCTTAGGGGGCGGGGCGGCGCCGGCTTTCCCACCGGCCTCAAATGGGAGTTCGCCCGCAAAAACGACAGCGACGAAAAATACGTCATCTGCAACGCCGACGAAGGGGACCCCGGGGCCTTCATGGACCGGGGGATTCTCGAGGGCGACCCCCACGCGGTCATCGAGGGCATGGTCATCGGGGCCTATGCCATCGGCGCCCACGAGGGTTATGTCTACTGCCGGGCGGAATACCCCCTGGCCATTCACCGCCTGAAAATCGCCATCAAGCAGGCCGAAGATCTGGGCCTGCTGGGTGAAAAAATCTTCGGCAGCAAATTTTCCTTCCGGCTGGAAATCCGGGAAGGCGCTGGCGCGTTCGTCTGCGGCGAAGAGACCTCCCTCATCGCCAGCATTGAGGGCAAAGTGGGGGAACCCCGGCCCCGGCCCCCGTTCCCGGCCCAGAGCGGCCTGTGGGGCCAGCCCACCATCATCAACAACGTCAAGACCTGGAGCCACATCGCGCCCATTATCATGCGGGGCGCTGCCTGGTATTCCGGCTTCGGCACGGACCAGGCCCCGGGCACCACGGTTTTCGCCCTGGTGGGCAAAGTCAACAACACCGGGCTCGTGGAAATACCCCTGGGCATGACGCTCAGGGAGATGATCTTTGACATCGGCGGCGGCATCGCCGGCGGGCGGGAGTTCAAGGCGGTGCAGACCGGCGGCCCCAGCGGCGGCTGCATCCCGGCGGAATTCCTGGACACCCCGGTGGATTATGATTCCCTGGGGGCCCTGGGTTCCATCATGGGGTCCGGCGGCATGATCGTCATGGACGAGCAGGACTGCATGGTGAATGTGGCCAAGTATTTCATCGATTTCACCCGGGACGAGTCCTGCGGCAAATGCACCCCCTGCCGGGAGGGCACGCTGCGGCTCATGGAAATGCTGGAGGGCATCACCGCAGGCCAGGGCAGCGAGGAGGACATCGACAAGCTCACCAAGATGAGCGAGCTTATCAAAAAGACTTCGCTGTGCGGCCTGGGCCAAACCGCGCCCAATCCGGTGTTGTCCACCATCCGCTATTTCCGGGACGAATACCTGGCCCATGTCCGGGAAGGGAAATGCCCGGCCAAGGTGTGCAAGCCCCTCATTACCTTCCGGGTGGTTGCCGAAAACTGCACCGGCTGCCAGCTTTGCCGCTTAAAATGCCCGGTGGAGGCGGTCAAGGGGGCCAAAAAGGAAGTGCATGAGATCATCCAGGATGCCTGCATCAAGTGCGGCACCTGTTATGACAGCTGTAAATTCGACGCCATTGTGGTGGAGTAGGGAGAAGCTTTAAGCTGTAAGCCGTGAGCCATAAGCTTAAAGCAAAAAATGTCGGGTGAGCACTGCCCACCAATTCCTTAGAACGTAGGGCGCGTCTCACGCGCTTCAATTATATCGATAAATTTATAAAAATCCTCTTATTTCCCCCCCCTTTTTTAAAGGGGGGTTAGGGGGGATTTGAAAGATATCCGGGCATGAGATACCTTATCTGAAACGCCAAAAAATGTAGCCGCGAGGCTAAGCCTGCGCCTGGGCACGGCAACCGTACAAAAAGAATTGCTTGAAAACTTTACGGTTATTTCAAAATTTCGGCACCACTAACCTCAAGCCTACAGCTTTAAGCTTTTGGCTTACAGCTTACAGCTTACAGCTTATAGCTTAAAGCTTAAAGCTTACAGCCCCAAAAAAACGCCATGATCAAACTCAACATCAACGACAAAGTTATTGAAGTCCCCGAGGGCACTACTGTCCTTGAGGCCGCCCGGCAATTGGGCGTCAACATCCCCACCCTCTGCCACCAGGAAGGCCTCAAGCCCTACGGCGGCTGCCGCCTTTGCCTGGTAGAGGTCACCGCCGGGACCCGCACCCAGCTCACCGCGTCTTGCACCTATCCCGTGGCCGAGGGGCTGGTGGTCCAAACCGACTCCGAGGATGTGCAGGAAGGCCGCAAGCTGGTCATGGACCTGCTCCTCTCCCGCTGCCCCGACATTCCGGCCCTGCAGGAGATGGCCCGCCAGATCGGCCTGGATGGGCCCAGCTTCTCCAAGGGTGACAGCGACTGCATTCTCTGCGGCAAGTGTGTGCGCATGTGCCTCGAGGTCCAGGGAGTGGGCGCCATCAGCATGCTGAACCGGGGCGCCAAGCGGGAGGTGACCACGCCTTTCGGGGAATTCTCCCAGGTGTGCCGCACCTGCGGGGCCTGCCAGTTTGTCTGCCCCACCGGCCATTTTAAAAATATCAGCGACATCAGCGGCAAGACCGCCAAGCCCAAGGCCTCGGAATTCAACCTGGGCCTGAACCCCCGGGGCAACATCTTCCGCACTTATGCCCAGGCGGTGCCCAGCACCCCCATGATCGACAAGGACAATTGCATCCACATGCTCACGGGGGACTGTGGTCTGTGCGCCCAGGCCTGCGTGGCCCAGGCCATCGACTATGACCAGACCGGGGAAACCGTGAAGCTGGCCGCCGGCAGCGTCATCCTGGCCCCGGGCTTTAAAATCTACGACCCCACGGTTCTGGTGGATTACGGCTACGGGCGTTATCCCAATGTGTACACCAGCCTGGAGTTCGAGCGCATCCTCTCCCCGGGCGGGCCTTATGCCGGGCACGTCAAGCGGCGCTCCGACGGCAAAGAGCCCCAAAAGATCGCCTGGATTCAGTGCGTGGGCATGCGCAGTGAACGGGAAGAAGCCCACCCCTACTGCTCCGGGTTTTGCTGCATGGCCTCCCTCAAACAGGGGATGATCGCCAAGGAGCACATCGGCACTGATCTTGACACCGCGGTCTTTTACATGGATATGCGCACCCCCCGCAAGGACTTTGAGAAATACTACCTCAGGGCCGAGGATCTGGGGGCCCGCCTGATCCGCTCCCGGGTGCACTCCATTGACGAGGATGACAAAACCCAGGACCTCACCTTGCGCTATACCACCGAGGCAGGAGAGGTCAAGGAAGAAAATTTTGACATGGTGGTCCTGTCCGTGGGCGGCGTCACTGCCCCCGATACCATTGAGCTTGCCAAAAAGCTCGGGATCCGGTTGTCCCACAACCGTTTCATGGACACCCAGTGCTTTCAGCCGGTGACCACCTCCAAACCGGGCATCTACTCCTGCGGTTTCTTCAACGGTCCCAAGGACATACCCCAGACCGTCATGGAAGGCAGCGCCGCGGCCATGGAAGCCTCCAAGATCCTGTCCGTGGCCAAAAACACCCTTACCCGCAAGAAGGACTTCCCTCCGGAAATAGACGTAGCCGGCGAACCCGTCCGTATCGGGGTCTTTGTGTGCCACTGCGGCATGAATATCGGCGGGGTGGCCGATATCCCGGAAATCGTCGACTACGCCAAGGATTTCCCCAACGTGGAGTATATCCAGGCCAACCTGTTTTCCTGTTCCCAGGACGCCCAGGCTCAGATGGCGGAGATGATCCAGGAGCACAACCTGAACCGGGTGGTGGTGGCGGCCTGCAGCCCCTCTACCCACCAACCCATATTCCAGGACATGCTCAGAAACGCCGGCCTGAACAAGTATCTTTTTGAGATGGCCAACATCCGCAACCAGTGCACCTGGGTGCACCAGCGCGACCCCGACGCGGCCACGGAAAAGTGCAAGGACCTGATCCGCATGTCGGTGGCCAAGGCGGGCCTGCTCAATCCCCTGGATTACATCTCCGTACCGGTGAACAAGAAGGCCATGGTCATCGGCGGCGGGGTCTCCGGCATGAGTGCGGCTTTAGGTTTGGCGGACCAGGGCTATGAGGTCCACCTGGTGGAGCGCAAGGACCGCCTGGGCGGCAATGCCCTGCGCCTGCACAGCACCTGGCGGGGCGGCCTGGTGGGCTGGCGGTTCGAGCGGCTCCTGGCCACGGTCCTGAACCACCCCCGCATAACCGTGCATTACAAGGCCATCGTCACCGGGGTCGAAGGCATCGTGGGCAACTTTAAATCCAAGCTCAGCAGCGGCGCGGTCATCAACCATGGCGTGGTGATCATCACCACCGGGGCCGAGCCCTACCGGCCGGAGGGGCAGTTTCTTTATAAAAAACACCCCAACGTGCTGCTCTCCCTGGACCTGGACCAGGAATTCATTAATGACACCGACCGCCTCAAGGAGGCCCAATCCTTTGCCTTTATCCAGTGTGTGGGCTCCCGCAACACCGAACGCCCCTACTGTATGAAGGTGTGCTGCTCCCACTCCGTGGAAAACGCTCTCAAGATCAAGGAGCGGGACCCCGACAAGGACGTCTACATCCTGTACCGGGACATGCGGACCTACGGCGAGCGGGAAATGCTATATACCGCAGCCCGGGAGGCGGGGGTGGTCTTCATCCGCTATCACCATGAGGACCCGCCCCAGGTGGAGGAAGGCCAGGAGGGCAAGATCAAAATCACCGTGAAAGACACCATTCTCCAGATGCCGGTGTCCTTCGAGGTGGACATTTTGACCCTGGCCACGGCCATCATCCCTCACCACAATGCTCCCCTGGCCAAGCTTTACAAGGTCCCTTTGAACGCCGAAGGCTTCTTCACCGAAGCCCATGCCAAGATCAAGCCCGTGGATGCGCCCACGGAAGGTATATATTTAGCGGGCCTGTGCCACTATCCCAAGCCCCTCCAGGAGTCGGTGGCCGAAGCCCTGGCCACGGCGGCCCGGGCCTCCACCATCCTGGCCAAGGATTCTTTGATGCTGGAGTCCACCATTTCCCGGCCCATCGATGAAAATTGCGACGGCTGCGCCTTCTGCGTGGACACCTGCCCCTTCCACGCCATTACTCTCCTCGAGTACATGAGCGAGGGCGGCGTGAAAAAGACCGTGGAGGTCAACGAAGTGCAGTGCAAGGGCTGTGGTTCCTGCATGGCCACCTGCCCCAAACAGGGCATTGAAGTTTCGGGCTTTACCATGGAGCAACTCAATGCTATGGTAGACGCGGCCCTGGCCGCGGGGTAGGAACTCTTTGCGCGTTGGCGCCTTGGCGATAGTTGTTAATACTAACCTCAACCCGTAACCGCAGGCCGCCGCCTGCGCCTGACAAAGGGATTTTCTCCATGGAAGACCAATTCGAACCGCTCATTATTGCCTTCCTGTGCAACTGGTGCTCCTATGCCGGCGCCGACCTGGCCGGCGTTTCCCGCATCCAGTATCCCCCCAATGGCCGCATCATCCGGGTCATGTGCTCCGGCATGGTGCACCCTAACCTCGTCATCAACGCCCTCACCAAGGGGGCCGATGGCGTCATGATCTGCGGGTGACACCTGGGGGAATGTCATTACCTGGAAGGTAATGTCAAAGCAAAAAGCCGGGCGGATGGCATCGACCTGATGCTGGAGGACTTCGGGCTGGAGCCCGAGCGCTTCCGCCTGGAATGGATATCTTCGTCCGAAGCCCAGAAGTTCGCCGATGTCATGACGGACATGACCGAAACCTTGAAGACCCTGGGGCCCAGCCCCTACAGCACCCGGTACTAACCGCCACCCCCGGCAAGGAAGGAAAGCCATGACCGCACCTCTGGCCCGCAAGATTGAAGGAAAAAAGTTTATGTGGGATGGCGTCAACTATGAATCCCGGGACGCGGCGGAGCAGGCCCTGCTGGCTTACAAAGAAGCTGGCTTCGAGGCAGAACTCGTGGAAGACGAGGAGCAGTATTTCGTGTACTCACGCCGGTTGGCGTCTGAGCAATCGGCCGGTTAACCCCTTTGCACCTTAGCGTCTTCGCGCCTTTGCGTGAGCTATAGTATTTTTATTAACCGAAAAACCGAAAACCAAACCCATAATACCTACCATGAAGGAGGGATGATATGGCGGTAAGAGTCGTGGAAGACTGGCTGAACGCCTGTTCAGGGTGCGAAATTTCCATCCTGAACATCGGCGATCCCCTGCTGGACATCCTGCCTCTGCTCGAGTTCCACCACATGACCGCCCTGGTGGACCACAAATTTTTTGGGCAGTTGGGGGACAAAACGGTCATGGAAATTCCGGAAGCGGATGTGGCCATTGTCTCCGGCGGGGTGCGCAATGCCGAAATGAAACATGAAGTGGAGGAAATTCGCAAGAAAGCCAAAGTCCTCATCGCCCTGGGAAGCTGCGCCGCCTATGGCGGCATCCCCGCCCAGGCCAATATGTGGAAAAACGAAGACGTCTTTGACAAGGTCTTCCGACATTGTCCTTCCACGGAACCCCATGCGGATCCCAAGGACCCCAACGTTCCCCTCTGGACCCCCACCTGCATGGCGGTTGATGAAGTGGTGAAGGTGGACATCACCATACCCGGCTGTCCGCCCCACCCGGACTGGATTGTGGATGCCCTCACCGCGCTCTTGAGCGGCCAGGCCTCCTGGAAGCTCCCCGAGCGCAGCGTCTGCGACACCTGCCCGGTGATCCGGGAGCAAAAATCCGGAGGCGGCCCGGTGAAGCGCTGGCTCACCAACATGGAGTTCAATCCCGAAGAAGGCCTCGACAAGATGCGCTGCATCAACGAGCAGGGTTTCCTCTGCATGGGCCCGGTAACCCTGGCCGGCTGCGCCGGTAAAACCGGGGTGCCCCGCTGCATCCAGGCCCGCACTCCTTGCCGGGGCTGCTTCGGTCCCATCCGCAAGGGGGCCAACCCCATGGTGGACATGATGGGCGCGCTGACCTCGGTGGGCCTGGACGCCAAATCCTTGTTGGACCGGCGGGCCATGATGAACCGCTACATCGGCGGCCACAACATGCTGCGGCCGCTTCCCGCCCGGCCGGCGAGATAAGGGGGAATCACATGGGTAAAGTTATCAACATCCAACCGGTTACCAGAATCGAAGGCCACGCCAAGGTGTCCGTCTTTTTGGATGACGCCGGCAATGTGGAAGACACTCGCTTTTACGTCCAGACCTTGCGGGGTTTCGAGAAATTCTGCGAGGGCCGCCCCGCGGAGGAGATGCCCCGCATCGTCTGTCACATCTGCGGCATCTGCCCCTGGTCCCACCACCTGGCTTCCAGCAAGGCCACGGACGCGCTCTTCGGGGTGACCCCGCCCCCCGCTGCGGTGAAGCTGCGCCGCCTCATGCAGAACATCGCCTACGTCAGCGACAAGATCCTGCACTTCTTCTTCCTGGCCGCGCCGGACTTCGTCATCGGCCCCGACGCCGACTACTCGGTGAGAAACGTCATCGGCATCGTCAACGCCGCGCCGGAAATCGCCAAGCAGGTGGTGCACTACCGGCACTTGGGCGCCAAGCTCCTGGAGAACTTCGCCGGCCGGGCCATCCACCCCACCTTCTCCCTGCCCGGCGGGGTGAGCAAGCCCATGACCGAAACGGAACGCCAGGAAATGCTCCCCGCCGCCAAAGAGCTCCTGGATTTTTCCAAGTTCGTCATGAAGTTCGCCAAGGAAAACGTCTTCCCCCAATATATGGACGCCATCAAGAAGATCGGCGTCATTGAGGTGGGCTATCTGGGCACGGTCACCGACGACGGCGCCCTGGACTTCTACGACGGCAAACTCCGCCTCATGGAGCCCAACGGCGCGTTTGAGGATTTCGCCTCCGATCAGTACATAGACTACCTCGGCGAACACGTGGAGGATTGGTCCTACCAGAAATTCCCCTACGCCAAGAAATGGGGCGGCTTTGCCATGGACCTGGCCAACCCCCAGGGCGTCTACCGGGCCAATACGCTCGCCCGCATCAATGTGGCCGACAAGATGAAGACCCCCGTGGCCCAGGCCGAGCTGGAGGAATTCCGGGCCGCTTTCGGCCGCCCGGCCCACCTGACCCTGCTCTACCACTACGCCCGCCTCATCGAGATGCTCCAGTGCGCCGAGGAATCGGTCACGCTCCTGGAGGACCCGGAAATCACCTCCACCGACATCCGGGTGAAGATTGAACCCAAAGAGGGCCGGGGCGTGGGCTGCGTGGAAGCCCCCCGGGGCACCCTCATCCATGACTACACCATGGACAAGGACGGCCTCATCACCAGCGTCAACCTCATCGTGGGCACCACCCACAACAACGCCGCCATCAACCTCTCGGTCAACCAGGCGGCCAAGGAGTTCATCAAGGCAGGCGCCTACGACCAGGGTATCCTCAATAAGGTGGAAATGGCCATACGCGCCTACGACCCGTGACTGAGCTGCGCCACTCACCGCCTGGACGGCGGTGTTGCTGTCGAAGTCACCATCCACGACCAAAACGGCCAGGTGATCGACAAGCTCAGTAATTAGCAGTAAGCAGTCAGCAGTGAGCAGTTTAGGCACAGCCGCCCTCGGCTGTCCGCTGCGAGCAGGCGGGGGCGGCTGCCGCTGCATTTACAGCAGTGAGCTTTTGGCTATAAGAACCCGTAGGGCGGGAAAGCGAAGCGCATCCCGCCTTTCGGGTTATCAGCCATCAGCTGTCAGCTATCAGCTTAGGGCTATAAGCAATAAGCCATAAGCTTTAAGCTTTTTAAAATGTAGCCGCGAGGCTAAGCCTGCGCTTTAGCAAAATCCTTCGGGGCCACAGGACATCATCAAATCATCC
>JBAQHL010000023.1:0-2933 GCA_049288295.1 Desulfobaccales bacterium | reverse complement strand
GTCTTAGCCATGACTTTTCCTTAACGCTCACCACCCTGGCTCTTTACCAGCGCAGCTTAAGGTGGTTTGAAGCCTGCTCCTGCAAGCCGACTCCGGGGGGCCCACCACCATCTCTCGTGCAGTTGCGCACGCTTATTACTCCAAGCGCCCTCGTGGCGCACTAACTTGCCACTATCCGTGCGTTGGCAAAAGTTAGGATATCCTCAAACCAGATTGTTTGCTGGCCGTTTTCTTCAGCCCCCTGACAACAAATTTTGCAAAGCCTCATCAATAGTGGGATAGGTGAATTGGAAGCCTGCGGCCAGGAGTTTTTTGGGCACAGCCTTCTGGCCGGTGAGGATCACATCGGCGAATTCCCCCAGGACCAGGCGCATCATGAAGGCAGGGGCGGGCATGAAGGCGGGGCGGCCCAGGGCCTGGCCCAGGGCCTTGGCAAAGTCCCGGTTGCGCACGGGGTTGGGGCTGCAAAAGTTCACCGGCCCGGTGAGTTCCGGGTGCTCCGGCAGGAACAGAAAAGCCCGCACCAGGTCCTGTTGGTGAACCCAGGCCAGCCACTGTTGGCCATCGCCCACCGGACCTCCCAAAAATTTTTGGAAAATGGGGACCAACTGCCCCAGCATGCCCCCATCTTTCCCCAACACCACGCCGAAGCGGGTGACCACCGTGCGGACCCCGAGATCCTGGGCCTTCAGGGCCTCCGCTTCCCAATCCCGGGCCAATTTAGCCAGGAAGTCCTGGCCGGGAGGGGAGTCCTCGGTGAGCTCTTCTTCCCCCCGGGGGCCGTAGTAGCCCGGGGCCGAAGTGCTGCAAAACAGTTGGCGCCGGTCCCCCTGGGCCAACGCGGCCACCAGGTTTTTGGTGGTGAGCACCCGGCTGTCGTAGAGCGTTTTCTTGGCCTCGTCCGTCCACTTGGTGGAAATGGAGGCGCCGGCCAGGTTGATGATCCAGTCGTGCTGGGGGACTTGTGCCATCCAGGGCCCTGCGGTTTTGGGATCGCCGGTGACAAAGCGGATGCGGCCGTCGGGTGAGGCCGGGGGGTCTTTTTTGCGGGTAAGAATGGTGATCTTATGACCTTTGAGAAGCAACTCCCGGGAGAGGAAAGTGCCCACAAAGCCGGTGCCGCCGGTCAGGAAAATGTTCATCGCTCTTCCCCTTTTTATTTGCCGTAAGTCAGGATAAAGCTGGCCACCTGAAAGTAGGTCAGGGCCCCCAGGACGTCCACCACGGTGCTGATAAAAGGGGCGGACACCATGGCCGGGTCCAGCCCGATGCGCTCAAACACCAGGGGCCAGACGCTGCCGAAAAAGGTGGCCAGGGTGGAAATCAGCCAGAGACTCAGCCCCACCGCGAGGGCGACCCACCAGTTGCCCTGCAGCCAATACGCCCAAAATATCACAATCGTCCCCAAGAGCCCCCCTAAAAGCAGGCCCACCCAGACTTCCCGGAAGATGAAATGCATGGCGTTCTTGGCGGTAATTTCCTTTAAGGCGATGCCCCGCACGAACACCGTGGAGGTTTGGGAGCCGATGTTGCCGCCGCTGCCGGTGAGCAAAGGCACAAACGCGGCCAGGGCTATGACCGATTCCAGCAAATTGGAGTAACGGATGATGATGTTGCCGGTGATGGTGTTGGCCACCAGGAGGAACAGGAGCCACCCCAGTCGGTGGCTGGAAACCGTAATGATGCGGGACTTGAAGTAGCTCTGCTCAGGCACCTCCATGGCGCCCAGGCGGTAGATGTCCTCCGTCACTTCTTCCTGAATGATGTCGATGACATCGTCATGGGTGACGATGCCCACCAGGCGGTCCTCCCGGTCCACCACCGGCAAGGCCAGGAGGTCGTACTTCTGGATTTTGTGAGCGACTTCTTCCTGATCATCTTTGGTGTGGGCATACACCAGGTCCTGCTCCATGAGGTCGCTCACCCGGGTTTCGGGATTGGCCAACACCAACTGCCTGAGGGAGACGATGCCGATGAGGCGGCGTTTTTCGTCAATAACATATGCATAATAGATGGTTTCTTTGTCCAACCCCACCCGGCGGATCTTCTCCAGGGCTTGGGCCACGGTGGCAAAGCTTTTGAGGTCCACATACTCCGGGGTCATGATGCGGCCGGCAGTGTTTTCCCCGTAGCCCAGCAAGAGGGCGGTGGCCGCCCGTTCCTCCGGAGTCAGAAGGCCCAGGAGCTTCTTGGCGACCTTGGCCGGCATTTCATCCAGGAGATAAGCCCGGTCGTCCGGGGACATGTGCTCCACAATCTCCCGGAGTTGTTCCTGCTTAAAACTGCCCAGGAGTTCCTGCTGCTCCTCCAGGGGCAGGTACTCAAAGACCTCCGCAGCTTCCTGTTTTTCCAGGAGCCGAAAAAGGACCACTCGCTGCGGCGGGGTAAACTCAGCCAGGGCGTGAGCCAGGTCGCTGGGGTTTTTGGGAGCCAGGAGATCCTTCAAACCCTGCCAGTGTTGGGTCTCGAGCAGGCCCTTGACGGTCTGGACGAATTCATCCATGGGTTGCACCCGTTTTCCTTACGACCTAGATTTTTGCAACTTACGTCAGAAATGAAGATGACCTGCTGGAGTCGGCCTCGGGGATGAGCCTTCACTGAAAAGGAGCCTGGGGTGCGAAAAGACCCGGTCCCCCGGAAGAAGCGCCCCCTTTCCAGGCTGGCAGGGACCGGGGGCAACCCCTTCCAACCCTACCAAAAAAACCGGCAATAGGCAACGACCGAAAAAATGCCGCCAACCGGAACCCTCATTTGACAGGCTTGTCAGGTATGGGTAAGGTTTATGCATGATACTCTTGCTTAAACGGGTGTTCCCGGCCCGAAGGGAGATGGAGAGAGGATGCACCTGCTTATGAATACCAGCAGCCGACAATTTCTCCTTATTTCCATCCCGGCATTCACCTGCCTTCTTTTTTCCCTATTGGCGGCAGCCC
>JBAQHL010000022.1:0-1711 GCA_049288295.1 Desulfobaccales bacterium | reverse complement strand
GGCCCTTAGCCCCCTCTCCCACAACATCTCACCTCACTCCAAGTTGGCGTGGCGGGCGAGCATGGCCTGGCGGTCATGGTCCAGGCGCTCTTTAAAGAGGATAAGGACCACGCCTTCCAGGAAAAGGAAGCAGGCCTGTTCGAAGAGACTCCCCGGGCACTGCATGGAGTCGGGCTCCTGCTCCAGGGTCAGCTTGGTGGTGCCGGGGATATGGACCACCACGTCGGCTTCCTTGGCGATGGTGGAGTTGCGGTCCGCGGTGATGGCCAGGGTGCGGGCGCCCACGGTGTTAGCCCGGCGCAACACCTCCCGGGGTTGGGCGGTCTCTCCGGAGCCGGAGATGACGATGAGCAGGTCCTGGGGTTGCAGGCGGGGGGTGATGGTTTCTCCCACCACGTAAACGGAGAATCCCAGGTGCATGAGGCGCATGAGGAAGCCCCGGAGGATAAACCCCGAACGCCCCACCGCGCAGCCGAAAATCCGGGGAGCGGCTTCCACTTCTTTGAGGAAGGTCCCGGCCAAATCAGGGGTCAGGCGGGAGAACACCCCGCCCAGCTCGCCCAGCATCTGGTCCAGAGCCCTGGTGAGCCGGTCATCCCGTGAGGGTTCAGAAAAAAAAACCTCCCGGCGTGCACTCGGAAGGTAGCCCATGTTCCCTCCTTCCGGTCTCGGTCCATGCCGTGGATGGATCCAAGCCGATGTCATTTGAGGAAAGTTAACCAAACTTTAGCATAATCTAAAAAAAAGTGGCCAGATTTCTACAGTATTAGTAATTTTTTCAAATTTTTTAAGAACATGTTCACAAGGCAGGGACACCTGACCAACCCAGTCACCCGGGAGGGAAGCCCCCTTTTTATTGGATTTTTGTGAGGAGGGGCATTACATTAAGATTAATAGAGTTTTCCTGTCTTCCCCTAAATGTCGGACTCAGGCGCACCTGCGTTAACCAACCCTTGCACGGGAGGTAGTTCTATGGGCAGATATGAAGATCGCAAGTGGAGCGGTCAAAAAGGCAAGAAGTTCGGGCACGCCGGCCGCACCGAGGACCCCTACCAGCCGGCGGAAGGCCAGGAGGCTTCCCTGTGTTCCACCTGCCAGGCCATCTATCAGAACAAGCGCTGGTTTTTTGACGAAAAGCTCGCCAAAAAGCTCGCGGGCACCGACCAGGTGAAGGAGGTCACCTGCCCCACCTGCCGCAAGATCAAGGATCATTATCCGGAAGGCGTTCTGACTTTAAGCGGGGAGTTTCTCAAGGAGCGTCAAGAAGAGATCGTCACCCTTCTGAAAAATGAAGCCGACCGGGTGGCCGGCCGCAACGTTACCGACCGCATCATCTCCATGACCGAAGAGGCCAAAGACCGGCTGGTGGTGGAAACCACCACGGAAAAATTGGCCCAGCACCTGGGCCGGGCCGTGTACCGGGCCTACAAGGGCGAACTTAATTTTAAATGGGCGGAAATGAACAAGTTCGTGCGGGTTTACTGGTCGCGATAGTTCTTTTCAGGGGAAGGGGCCGGGAAAATGGCCCTTTCCCCTCTTCACTCACTTTCCTCCAAGTTCTGTTTCCAATTTCTCTAATGGACATGTGTCCTTTAATATTTGGAAAATTTATTACTTTTATTTATAATGTGCGCATGTGAGAGAATCTCCGGCAGAGTTACAATCTAATCAAATTGGAATTTTACTATAATAGATTATGAAAGTTCCAAAT
>JBAQHL010000021.1:0-2131 GCA_049288295.1 Desulfobaccales bacterium | reverse complement strand
GTTCAAAGGGTGCATCCTTTAATTCCTTAACGGCATAATGAGCTCGCTGGAAAAAAGTATAGACAGTTTCAGCGCGCTCTTCTTTGGTTGACCCCTCCTCGCTGATATAAAACAATCTCGCAGTTTCCGGACCGGCCAGGTAATTTATTTTCGTAATATAAACCCTCAGATGCTCGTTCCAATCCACCACAGACTTCCCATATTCTTCCCACCGTTCCACGACAATGTGTTTCCTCTCATCCGGTGTTTTATAAGCGCCTGGGGATGTTTCTATCGCCCAGAAAACTCTCAACAACTTCATGGCGCGTGTGCTCATGGTTACAGAAATATCTTCCAGCAATTTATCGTTTCTATCCAAAGACCGTTTCAGCAATTCAAACCTTTTCTCCCGCTCCCAGGTAGCTCTATTATAAAAATTGTTAATAATCGTGCCGCATACCGTAGTTAATAAGAAACCTATTAACAATAAGCCCAGGCTTGAATTAAAGAAATCCTTTATCATAGTGAACCGCTCAATGGATTGAGTAATTTATGCCACGTTGCAGTCAAACAACAAATGATTGTAGGCACGGCTTGCCGGGCCCAAGCACAGATTTAACCTGCGGCTCCATTATTGCAATTTGGCCTCAAATACTACTGCGAACTTTTCCCCTCCACAAGTAGTATTCTTAGACTACCAAAACGAATTTTTCCCTTGTCATCCACTCCGCCAACTCTTTAAGAGCCCGCTCTGCGTAGGCCGCGCCCCGGAGTTTTTTGGGAATGCGGCCGGCAAGGGGAGGGAAGAGACCGAAGTTGACGTTCATGGGTTGGAAATCCCTGGTGGCGGTGTTGGTGAGATGGCCGATCAAGGCCCCGTGGGCCGTGGCGGGGGGAGGGGTGACCAGAGGCAGGCCCAGGGCCCGGCGCGCTGCGTTGCGTCCCGCCAAAAGCCCCATGGCGCTTGACTCCACGTAGCCTTCCACCCCGGAGAGCTGACCGGCCACAAAGACGTTGGGATGCTGGAAGAAATTGAGGTGGGGGCTTAAAAGACCGGGAGCCCGGATAAAGGTGTTGCGGTGGATGCTTCCCAGGCGCATGAACTCGGCGTTTTGGAGGCCGGGGATCAGGCGGAAGACCCTTTGTTGTTCAGGATAGGTGAGCTTGGTCTGAAAGCCCACCAAATTATAGAGCGTCCCTTCCCGGTTTTCCGCCCGGAGTTGGGCCACCGCGAAAGGTTGGTTCCCGGTTCTCGGGTCCATGAGGCCCACGGGTTTCAGGGGGCCGAAGGTCAGGGTGCGGTAGCCCCGGGCGGCCATGATCTCCAGGGGCAGGCAGCCCTCGAAGTAGCGGGGCTCCTCAAAGGACCTTAAAGGCATATGTTCGGCCTTCATGAGGGCGTCATAAAAGACCGCGTAGTCCTCCTCGCTGAAGGGGCAGTTTAAGTAGTCCTCCCCGGCTCCGTACCGGGAGGCCCGAAAAACGATGGACATGTCCAGGGAATCTGCCTGGACGATGGGAGCGATGGCGTCGTAAAAATGCAGGTGCTCCTGGCCGGTGAGGCTCCCCAGGGTTTGGGCCATGGCCTCCGAAGTGAGGGGGCCGGTGGCCGCCACGGTGATCTCGTCCGGGTTGATGGCGGCCACTTCCTCCCGGATGATCTCCACCAGGGGTTCTTGGGCGAGGGCTTGGGTGAGGTAGCCGGCAAAACGCTCCCGGTCCACCGCCAGGCTGCGGCCGGCCGGCACCCGGGTGGCTTCAGCCGCGGCCATGACCAGGGAGCCCAGCCGCCGCATTTCTTCTTTCAGGAGCCCCACCGCGTTTTCTAAGGACTCGGCCCGCAGGGAGTTGCTGCACACCAGCTCCCCCAACAGCGGCGAGGTGTGGGCCGGGGAGTATTTGTGGGGCTTCATCTCATAAAGCCGCACCTTAACGCCAAGCCTGGCCGCCTGCCAGGCCGCCTCGCTCCCCGCCAACCCCCCGCCGATGATGGTGATGGCAGGATGAGTTGGGGGGAGGGCCAGGGACTTGAGGTCCCTGCCCTCCCCCCAAACCCCCCTCCCAACCCGCGGAGGGTCCGGGAAAGGCGGGGCTTTTGGCCCCGACTTTCCCGGTTTATTACCCCAATCAAGGGATTGGGGGAGGGGGTGTG
>JBAQHL010000020.1:0-5225 GCA_049288295.1 Desulfobaccales bacterium | reverse complement strand
AAGCAGCGGTGTCCGGCAGGCTTTTTGCATGTATTGTTTTATCTGAAAAAAATGCAGCCGCGAGGCTTTAACCTCTCGCCAGCACAGGTGAGAACACCTGTGCCACCAGGCCTTTCTTTCGTTGTGGAAGCTTTCTGGAAATGGGCGAGTTTTCCTGCCCCTGGACAGGAATCAGCCTCTTTCCCAGGCAAGATGCCTGTGCTCCCGTCAAAACGGGAAAGTTGACACTGCCAAAGGGGACGGACGGGCAGGGCGGGCTTTAAGTCCGTTCAGACACGGGCAGGATGCCCGTGCTACCGTACAATAGGTTGCGAGGGGAGAGTGGGGGGAGCAGGGAGCCAGGTCCCCCGGTCTTATCTCACAGTTTTGCCGGGCAAAAGTCCCTCAGAAGTCGTGGCGCCTGGCAGGTGATATGATAAAATAAAAAGGTTGGAAAAATTATGCGATACAGTCAACTCCTCATTCCCACGTTAAAGGAAATCCCGGCGGAAGCCGAGGCCGCCTCCCACATTCTTTTGTTCCGGGCCGGCATGATCCGCAAACTGGCCTCGGGCATTTATGATTACCTCCCCGTAGGGTTGCGGGTTTTGCGCAAGGTGGAAAACATCGTGCGGGAGGAGATGAACCGGGCCGGGGCCCAGGAGGTCCTCCTTCCTGCCGTGCAGCCGGCCGAGCTCTGGGAGGAGTCGGGCCGCTGGCAGATATACGGCAAAGAGCTCCTGCGTTTCCAGGACCGTCACGGCCGGGATTGCTGCTTCGGCCCCACCCACGAAGAGGTCATCACTGACCTGGTGCGCCGGGAAGTCCATTCCTACCGGCAACTTCCCTTGAATCTTTATCAAATCCAGGTGAAGTTCCGGGATGAAATCCGGCCCCGCTTCGGGCTGATCCGGGGGCGCGAGTTCATCATGAAGGACGCTTACAGCTTTGACGTGGACGAAGCCGGGGCGGAAACCACCTACAGGGCCATGTATGAGGCTTACAGCCGCATTTTCAGCCGGTGCGGCCTCACCTTCAAGGCCGTGGAGGCGGACACCGGTCCCATCGGCGGCAGCTTTTCCCACGAGTTCATGGTCCTGGCGGAAACCGGGGAGGATTTCCTGGCCTCCTGCACGGCCTGCGAATACGCCGCCAACCTGGAAAAGGCCGAAGTGGTTCCGCCTGAGCGCGACCCGGGGCCGACCCCGGCGGGCGCGCCGCAACTGGTGGCCACGCCTGACGTCCGCACCGTGGAGGAAGTGGCGGCTTTTCTGAAAGTGGAACCCCGGGATATTGTCAAGACCCTGATTTATGAAACGGATCAGGGTTCGGTGGCCGTGCTCATCCGGGGCGACCATGAAGTGAACGACATAAAGGTGAAAAATCTTCTGGGCGTTACCGACCTCCTTCTGGCCGGCCCAGAGCGGGTGAGGCAGTTAACCGGCGCGCAGGTGGGCTTTGCCGGTCCCCGGGGCTTGACCATTCCCATTTTCGCGGACCAGGCCGTGGCGGCCCTTGCCGAGATGATCACCGGCGCCAACCAAGACGACCATCACCTCACCGGGGTGCACCCGAAAAGGGATCTTGAGTTCACCCGGGTGGCGGACCTGCGCCAGGTGACGGAACAGGACCCCTGCCCCCACTGCGGCGGCGCCTTGGCCATCCTCAAGGGCATTGAGGTGGGGCACATCTTCAAGCTCGGTTATAAATATTCCAAGGCCTTAAACGCCACCTTCCTCGATGCCGAAGGCGGGGAGCAATTCATTTTTATGGGGTGCTACGGCATCGGCGTGAGCCGGATTGTGGCTGCGGCCATCGAGCAGGGCCACGACGCCGACGGCATTATCTGGCCCATGCCCCTGGCCCCTTTCCAGGTGGGCCTTGTCCCCATCAACATAAACGACCAGGCCACCAGAGAGGCCGCCCAGCATCTCCACGACCAGTTGGAGGCCGCCGGCATCGAAGTCCTCCTGGACGACCGGGACGAAAGGCCGGGGGTCAAGTTCAAAGACATGGACCTTTTGGGTCTGCCCGTGCGGGTGGTGGTGGGCCCCAAGACCCTGGCCAAGGGTCAGGCCGAAGTGCGCCGCCGGCGTTCCCCCGAGGTCTCCCTGGTGCACCTAGACCGACTTTTCCTCTATATCAAAAACATCATAGACCAGGAACTCCATGGCTAGAATCATCCGCCTCCAGGATATCGAAGGAGAAGTCCTCAAGCATCATCCTGAGGCGGACACCAGTCTGATTCAAAAAGCCTACGTTTTTTCGGCCAAAGGCCACGAAGGCCAGATACGGCTTTCCGGCGAGCCCTACCTGTCTCACCCCCTGGAAGTGGCTTATCTTTTAGCCCAGATGGGTCTTGGGCCCATCACCGTCTCCTGCGGCCTCCTCCACGACACCGTGGAGGACACCGCGGCCAGCCTCGATGAACTGGATGAATATTTCGGGGAAGAGGTCACCGATATCGTCAACGGGGTGACCAAGATCGGGCAACTGATCTTCGGGAACAAGGCCACCCAGCAGGCCGAGTATATCCGGAAGATGGTCCTGTCCATGTCCCAGGACATCCGGGTCCTGCTGGTGAAGCTGGCCGACCGGCTCCACAACATGCGCACCCTGGGCTTCATGGAGCCGGCCAAGCAGAGGCGCATCGCCCAGGAAACCATGGACATCTACGCCCCGCTGGCGGGCCGCCTGGGAATATTCAGGCTCAAGGCCGAACTCGAGGATCTGGCCTTTTTCTACCTGGAGCCCGAAGCCTATCAGCAGATCCAGGAAGGCTTGACCCTGAAAAAAGGGGAGCGGGAAAAATATGTTGAAGAGATTTGTCAAAAACTCAAGGGAAAGCTGGCTGAGCATGGGTTAGACGGGGAAGTGAGCGGCCGCCTGAAGCACATGCACAGCATCTACCGCAAGCTGCAGGCCCAGCAGATTTCCCTGGACGAGCTCTACGACATCCTGGCCTTCCGCATCATTCTCAACACCATCAGCGAGTGTTATGAGGCCCTGGGCGTGGTCAACAATCTCTTCCGGCCGGTGCCGGGACGTCTCAAGGACTACATCGGCATGCCCAAGGCCAACTTTTACCAGTCCATTCACAGCACGGTCATAGGCCCTTACGGCGAACGCATGGAAGTGCAAATCCGCACCCAGGAAATGCACCGCATTGCCGAGGAAGGGATTGCGGCCCATTGGAGCTATAAGGAAAAGAGGCCCTTCAAGGTCAAGGATGCCCAGCGCTTTGCCTGGCTGCGGCAACTGGTGGACCTGCAAAAAGACCTGAAAACCCCCGAGGAGCTCCTGGAAGGCATGCGCCTGGAGCTTTTCCCGGATGAGGTTTACGTGTTCACTCCCCAGGGGGAGGTCAAGGAACTGCCCCGGGGCGCCACCCCGGTGGATTTTGCCTACGCCATTCACACCGAGGTGGGCAACACCTGCACAGGGGCCAAGGTAAACGGCCGCATGGTGCCCCTGCGCCACGAACTGAAAAACGGCGACACCGTGGAAATCACCACCAGCGGCAACCAGCGCCCCAACCGGGACTGGCTCCAGTTCGTGAAGACCCCCAAAGCCCGGCACAAAATCCGCCAGTGGCTCAAGGCCATGGAGCGGGAACAAAGCATCAGTCTGGGAAAAGAGCTGTTAGAGCGGGAACTCCGAAAGAGCGGCGCCAGCTTGCAAAAACTCATTAAGGACGAGGGTGACCTTAAAAAGGTGGCCCAGGACCTCTCCCTGCGCCAGGTGGATGATCTGCTCGAGGCGGTCGGCCACGGTAAACTCACAGCCGGCCAGGTGGGCGGACGCATCATGAAAATCCTCGCACCCACTGTGGAAGCGGAAGCGCCCCCCCTCGGGGCCGAGGTGCGGCCCCCCAAAGACGCCGGCCCCATCCGCATCAAGGGGCTTCAGGACCTGCTCATCCATCTGGCCGCCTGCTGTCAGCCCATCCCCGGCGATGAGATCGTGGGGTATATCACCCGGGGCAAGGGAGTGACCATTCACCGCAGCGACTGCGCCTATCTGGCCCGCACCGAGTCTTTCCGGCAGATTCCGGCGGAATGGGACGGCCACCCCCAGACCTTTTACCCGGCCAACATCCAGGTAGTCACCGTGGACAAGCCAGGGCTCCTGGCCGATATCACCAGCGCCCTGAAATCCGCGGACGTCAATGTCACCAAGGCGTCGGTGACCACCACCGCCGAACAGCGGGGCATCGCCAACTTCACTGTGCAGGTGTCTGACCAACAGCACCTGGACCGGGTGTTCACGGCTTTAAAAAGGCTGAAGGAAGTGATTTCCGTGAAGCGGGTGAAAACGTAAGGGGCGGAGAGCAGTTAGCAGTCAGCAGTTAGTTAATACTTAGAGATAGGTGAGGGGATTAGTTGATGTCTAGTGGGGGATTCAGGGGGATTATACATGGCGTATTCAAATCCCCCCCTGCGCCCCTGAAAGATTGGGCTGGCCTTAAGTGACCGCCAATGGCAAAATATTACTGTTCCGACTGCTGGAAGCTGACAGCTGACTGCTTTAACTCAGGCCGGCTTTACCACAAAGCCGGAGCGGAGGCACCGGGTGCAAACCCGGATATATCGGACGGTTCCCTGCTGCAAAGCCCGGACCCGGCGCAGGTTGGGCTTCCAGCGCCGCTTGGTATGGTTGTTGGCGTGGCTGACATTATTGCCCACGGTGGGCTTTTTGCCGCAAATATCACACATGTAGGCCATGGTGCCTGCTCCTTTCTCCAAAATAGTTATTGTACTGGATTTTTTAAAAAAGCAAAGTGATGTGGAAAAAATTTTTCATAGTTTCTTTTTTCGGTCTTCTCGTCTGGCATTTTGCGGCCAGGACTGAGCAGGTCAGGTCGGCCGACGCTCTTCCCCCCTCCGGGGAGGCCGCCCTCTTTTCCCTGGCCGATTTAGGCCCTCTGGACCTGTCTCCCAAACGAGTGAGCATAGAAGTTTTTACCTCCCCCCATGCGGAGCTGCAAACCTTCCAGGTGCTTTTCCCCCAGGCCTGGCCCATGGTGCAGGCCTTTTATGTCAAAATGGGGGTTATCCTGGAGCTGGTCCCGGGGTCTGCCACGCCTGGCGAGCTGGTGCCGGGCAAACGTCTGCGGTTGGAGGCGCTAAGCCATGTGGAGTGGCTGGACCGCACCTATCAGGCTTTTCAGGTGGAGCCGCCCTACCGCTCCCGTTTCCGCCTGGTGTGCCAGGACAAATACGCTTTTGCCCACCTGCACCTGTCCA
>JBAQHL010000019.1:0-6259 GCA_049288295.1 Desulfobaccales bacterium | reverse complement strand
GGTCTCGGCCACGATATGGGGCTGATATTGCCGGAGTTCAAAATCGCCTGCGTGTTCAAGGACTTTATAGGTAAGTTCTTCGGTGGCCATGAGTTGATAAGGGAAAAGTAGGAAAATCCATAAGATGCCCAAGACCATGATACTGGTGCACGCAGTTGGCCTCATGGTGGTGTTTTACACTGAGTCCAGGTTAAGATGCAATGGTGAATTCCTCTAATATGGCAGGCGGCGCCCGCCTTGATCCGAAAGGCGGGAGGCGCTTCGCTTTCCCGCCCTACATATTACTCTGTCGGACCTGTGGGTTTTTTGGCGGTGGGGGTATTGACCCCGCCCGTTTCAGGCTTTAGCTTATGCCAGTATCGAGCGGATGTTATCCAACAATCCCAAAAGACGCCACCAGAGGAGGGTTTCATGAAGCTGCAGGAATATGTCACTAAGGAAGATGTGAAAAAGGTTTGCCAGGAGCTCAAAATCAGCGATTGGTCGGAGATTAGTGAACTTAAGGTATCGGCCGATGAGGCCAGGGTCATCCTCAAATTTGTCAACACTGAGGGAATGGATATTCCCGTTGAGGATTTCCGCCGAGGTCTTGAAGTGGAGCTGGAGCATGGCACCATGTTCAATGATGCCAATGTTACCAACAACCATCCCGTTTTGACCGGGAAGATCGTGCTGGCCCACCTGAAGGAGGCCATGGACTATTATCCCCGCCTGGAAGTGGCGGAGTTGGAAGGGGATTTGCTCAAGGCCATGCGAAAGGGTGATTTGGCCAAGGCCCAGAAAAAATACCAGGCTTTGGTGCAGGCCCGGCTGGAGTTGGCCGAAGCGGAAATGAGGCAGATGAAATAATTGGTTTTTCGGTTTGCGACTTCCGGGAAGACACCCAGGCGTGGGTGTCTTTCTATTTTGGGGGCGGCAAAGTTCGGGAGGATTTATGCCAGGCAGGGGTTCATGAAACAAATTTTTTGGACCACAATTATCCTTTTTACCTTTTACCGAAAACCGGAAACCGAAAACAGAAAACGGTATTATTTGGAATCCAGGACAAAAACTCCCTGCCAGTCTGGAGGCGGGGCGGCGGCCAGGGAGCGGCAGCGTTCCAGAAAGACCTGGGCCGGGCGGTCCCCCGGCTTAAGATGCAACACTTCTTCAAAGGCCCGGGTGGCCTCGGGCCACTGGCATTGGCGGTAAGCCAGGAGGCCGGCGGCAAAGGCAGCCATCCAGGCCGGCGGACCTTCGGGCGGGGGCAGGCCGATAAGTTCATAGATGGCCACCGGCTGGCTCCGGCCCTTGACCTGCACCAGGTCCAGTTCCCTCACCAGAAGACGGTCTTTCACCCGCGTGCCGGTCTCTTCGCTAAGCAAAACCCGGGTGCCATAAACCTTGTTGACGCCTTCCAACCTTGAAGCAAGATTGACGGTGTCCCCCAGAACCGTGTAATCAAACCGTTCCCGCGACCCCACATTGCCCGCCACCACCGGCCCGGTGTGTAGGCCGAACCGGGCTGTCAACCGGGGCAGCCCCCGGGCCTGCCAACCTTTTTGCAGCCCGGTCATGGTCCTTTCCATTTCGAGGACGGCCTGGCAGGCCCGCAGGGCATGGTCAGCCAGGGGCACGGGCGCGCCCCACAGGGCCATGAGGGCATCGCCGATGTACTTATCAAGGGTGCCTTGGTGGGCCATAATGATCCGGGTCATGGGGGTGAAATACTCGTTCAGCAGTTGGATAAGGGCTTGGGGGGACATGGCCTCGGAGAAATGGGTGAAGCCCTCCAGGTCGGAGAACAGCACGGTGGTCTCCACTTCTTCGCCGCCCAACTCCAGACGGTCGGGGTTGTGGATGATGGTTTCCACCACGGAGGGGGAGACGTAGCGGCCGAAGGCCTGGCGCAGCCAGCGTTTTTCCCGGACCTCGGTGACATAATGGCCCAGGACATTGCCGGTATACACCATGACCAGGCCCGCCGAGGCCAGGAGCGGCGGAATCCATATTCTGGCCAGGAAAAAAAATCCGAGGGAAACGGCACTTAACAGAAGGACACTGGCAAGCAGCAAAATCAAACCGCTCACGGGTTTGAGGCGGGCCAACACCAGGCTGCCCAGGAGGATCAGGGCTATGAGCAGAGTCAGGCGGCCCCACAGGGGTGGTTCTTGCCCCCAGGAGCCCTCGAGGAGAGTGTTGAGGATGTTGCCTTGGATCTCCACTCCGGACATGAGTTGGCCGCGCCTTGAAAAAAACGGGGTGTAAAAGGCATCGGCCTGGGACTGGGGAGTGGCCGAAGCCTCCAGCATGTGTCCCACCAGGACGATGCGATCCTTGATGTGGGAGGACGGCAAGGGCCGCTCAGGATCGATGACCTGGTAATAGGACACCGTGTCAATGCTCCGGGCCGGACCGGCATAGTCAATGAGGCCGCTAAGATGAGGGGAGAGAGGCTTTTGGGGTTTGACCAGCCGGTAGGCCGTCAAGGGTAGGGTCTCCCGGTCGTAGAGGTTCAGGCGGAAACGGCGCACCACGCCGTCGGTGTCGGGGGTGATGGTGCAAAGCCCCTGGTGCCGGGCAGCCTGCTGGAGGGACTTAAGGGGAGAGATCAAGATGCGCCGGGTGAAACGAGGGTCCCGGGCCAGTTCAACAGCTTCCCCTATGACGACATTTCCGGCCTCCTGGAAGGCGTCGGCCAGAAGCTTGTCGTCTTCGGCATTGGTGGGGCCGGCAAAAATAACATCAAAAATGATGAGACGCGCGCCCTGGGCGTTCAGACGGCGCACTAATTCGGCATGCACCCGACGAGGCCAGGGCCAGGGTTTGGCCAACTCCTGAAAGGAGGGTTCGTCGACGGCCACAATGAGGATATCCGCCGGGGGCTTCACCGGCCGGAGACGGTACCACAGATCCAGGGCCTGGTTTTCCAAGGTCTGGCCGAAGGGCAAAAAGCTCACCACGGACATGATCAGGGCCACCAGGAGACCGAAAGCGAGGGCCCGGCCAGGGCCTCGCCACAGGGTGCGCCTGGAGGTTGAGGTCGGCGGCTCTTTTGACGGCATATCTAAAAATACAGGGACGTTCTCAGGGAAATTTGTCGCGAGGCATTAAACAGGTTAAGTTTGATGGGCTCAACCAGGTAAGAGAAATGCCGGTTGAAGATATTGGTGACCGTGAGAAAAACCAGGCCGCGCTTTTTGGGGAACTCGTAGCCCACACCGGCGTCAGCCAGGACAAACAGGTCGGGGCGCCGGTTTTTCGGGTCCTGGTGCACCAGGGTTGAGGACAAAAAAGCGCGCACCCCGCTGGAATGCCAGAAGGTCAGCCGGGCCAGGGAGTTAATCTCAGTAAAATCAGGATCGCTTCTGTCCTTGCTGTCAAACCTTTTCCAGGCCGCGCCCACATAAAGCCCCAAATAAGGCTTCAAAATCTGGTTCAGGCCAATATTGGCGTAATATTCCTTCCAGGCGAAGAACTGGACGGGGGTACTTTCGGAGAGAATCTGGGCGTTGCTTACCCGGATAGCCCCCGCCCGCAGGGCCGTGAAGGTTTTGGGCGTCCACTGGGCCTCCCAGGAAGCACCTGCCTCCCTGATCTCGGAGCTTTCAAAGGCGTTGATGCCATAGGGCACGCCCGCCACCTGGGAAGGAATCAGGGATGAATGATAATTAAAACTGCTTAAAGCGGTATAAGCCCCGGCGCGGATGACTTGTTGAGGGGTGATGAAATAATTGATGCCCAGGCGCGGACTCCAGAGGCCATTGATAATATGGCGCTCTACCCGTAAATTGGGGGTCTTGGCGGTCTTGTGGGTGACGCCCCACTCCACCAGCAATTTGGAGTTAATCCGCCAGTAGTCCAGGAGATACAGGGTATAAGACCATTTGGGGATACCAAAATCGTTGCGGCTGGGGATAAGGGACCGGGTGGTGAGTAGTTCCACATAAGGATCCCAGAAAGGCCCATCGAATATTACGTTGCCAGAGGGGTCATAAACCAGGGTTTCATTGGCATAAGTAAACTTACGGTAAAGGATCTGCAGGTAATCTGTATAAGTATAATTGCCCTTTCCCCTAAAGTAATCAACTCCCACGAGCACGGTGTGCTTTCCCAGGATAAGGATTTGCTGTGCCTGGGGGTTATAAAGGTCAAGGGAATTATGGTCCTGGGTGTAGCTTTTGGTGTCGTAGGAAAGAAAGCCACGATCGTAGAATTGATATCCAGGGAGAAAATCGAAAGAGTAAGGTAGGAGAAATGGAACAGTTTCGCTTCCTGAATAAGCATCATTATAACGGTTATTTAAACGGGTATAGTTCATGTAGGTCAGAAGGATGGCATTAGGTGTAAATCGATGCACCAAGCCGCCTTCCATGGTTAATTGTGAAGAAAATTGCCTAAAGTTAGGTTTATTTCTATACCAATAATCCCCCAGATAAAGGTTGTCTCCCAAGTTCCCGTCAGAATAAAATGATTGGAGGTAAAAAGAGGTTTTGGGAGTAACATCCCATTTAAATAAACCGTTTAAGAAATGAGACCGGGAATCCGAGTTTTGGGCGCGGAAGCCTTTGTCGCGGCCATAGGAGCCTAAGACGTCCATGGCCACCCCCGGCAGGCCGCCGTAAGCCTCAAGTGCGTAGTTCTGGAAATTTTGATCTTTGCTGTCCCAGATGCCGACAATGGCCGAGGCCACGGCCCTGGCATAGGGCATCTCGAACATGGGGGTGTAGTCTATGCCGATGGAAAAGGTGTTCTGGTTGGCGGGGGACAGGAGTTTATAGAGGAGGAAGGCGGAAGACGAGGCCCCCACCCGCTGCCTGGTGGCGGCAAAGGCATTTGCCAGGAAGAGTTGGGCCGAGCTGTTGGTGGGATCTTTTTGCACCGCGGTGAGGGCCTTGCTGTAAGCCCAAATCCCCAGTCCCAGGTTGTTATACGCGGAGGCCAGGTTGTAGTTGCGCACCGCCAGGTCCCGGTCCAGCATGAGGCGGGAGCGCAATACCGCCCGGTTGTCGTTCAAGTCGATGGAGCGGTTGAACTCCTGGATGGCTTCCCCGGGACGGTTGAGGTCGTTCAAGGCGATGCCCTTGTATAAATAGGGGGTGGGATCGTTGGGATCCAGGGTTTTGGCGTAATCATAGGTCTCCAGGGACTTGTCGAAGACGCGCATCTGATAAAAGGCCTTGCCCAGAAAACTCTGAAACTGGGAGACCCGGGGTTCAAGCAGGGTGCTGGTGAGGATTTCCGTCAATCCCTGGTTGAAATCCCGGAACCTGAAATGGTAATGGCCCAGGCCCAGGTGGGGGTCGGCGAAATTGGGGTTGGCCTTGATGGCCCGGTCAAAATAAATCTTCGAGGTTCTGTAGTCCCGGAAGCCCTGGCGGATAAAGCCGGCCATGGAAAGAACTTCTGCTTCCCGGGGGGCGATTCTCAAGGCCGTGGCGATGGTCTTTTGGGCCCGGGTCAGGTTATCGGACCCCAGATAGATCCTGGCCAGATAAATATAGGCCTCCACAAAAGAGGGGTCTATCTCGAGGGCCTTTTCCAGGTCAAGGCGGGCCGCGTTCATGTCAAAGTGGGACAGATTAACCAGGGCCAGGGTGACCAGCGCGGCCGGGGACCTGGGGTTCAGGGACACCGCCTGGTTGGCCAGGCTCAGGGCTTCATCTTTGCGGCTTTGCACCAGGGCGATCTGGGAGAGCAGGGCCCGGGGCAGGGCAGCCTGGGGGTCCTGGGTGACTGCAGTCTCCAAGAGTTTTTTGGCCTGGGCCACCTGACCGGCCATGAGGGCAAAGTACCCGGTCATGGTGGTGAGGAAAGGCGAGGGCTTGAGCTGGGTTTGAGCCTTAATCATGAGGTCGTAGGCCTTGGCGACCTCCTGCTGGCGATAGAGGGCCAGGGCCAGGCCGACTGTGGCCGCCTCATCCGGAAAACGCACCTGGCGGAACCACCCGGCCGCGGTTTCCGGGTCGTGCTGCTGGAGACTGATCCAGCCCAGTATAGTCAGGGCCCGGGGATTGCCCCGGTCCGACTGCAGAACTTGTTGAGCATCCTTGCGGGCCTGGTCTAGGCGTCCCTGAGCGTAGCTGGCTTCGGCCTGGCTCACCAGGGAGTCCACCCTGGGGGGGCCGGCGGGAGCCCGCTGGGCGGCGGGGCTGGTAATCAGGGGGAAATCCCGAAAACTGATGATGCCCGGATAAGCCAGGGACCATTGCACTGCGTCGGCGGGCTGCACCAGCACCCGTTTGGTGGGCGCCTGCCCCGGCCGGGCCAGGCCTTCCTC
>JBAQHL010000018.1:0-3308 GCA_049288295.1 Desulfobaccales bacterium | reverse complement strand
CCTCCCCCCACACCCCCCACCCAACCCGCAGAGTGGCCGGGAAAGCCGGGGCTCTCAGCCCCGACTTGCCCGGTTTATGTCCCCAAACAAGGGATTGGGGGAGGGGTGTGGGGGAGGGGGTAAGGGCCCACCGGCCACAGTAGCACGGGCTTCCAGCCCGTGGGAACCCCCCTTTCCGAGAACAATTAACTTTTCATCTTGGCCCAGGGGTCTTTCAGGGTGACGGTGCGGTTAAACACCAGGCTGTGGGGCCCAGAGTCCGGGTCCACGCAAAAATAGCCCAGGCGCTCGAACTGAAAGCGCTCCCCCGGCCGGGCCGCCCCTAGAGAGGGTTCCACCCGGCAGGCGGCCAGGGTTTTCAGGGAATCGGAGTTCAGGTCATCCAGGAAATTGCCGGTGTCAGCGCCGGGTTCGGGCGTGGTGAACAGGCGGTCGTAGAGGCGCACCGCGGCCGGCTGGGAGTGGGGGGCCGACACCCAGTGCAGGGTGGCCTTGACCTTGCGGCCGTCCGGGGCATAGCCCCCTTTGGTGGCGGGGTCGTAGGTGCACAGAAGCTCCACGATTTCGCCCTTTCCGTCCTTAACCACCTCCACGCACTTGAGATAATAGGCATAGCGCAGACGCACTTCCCGGCCGGGGGCCAGGCGGTAGAACTTCTTGGGCGGGTCCTCCATGAAGTCCTCCCGCTCGATGTAAAGTTCCCGGGAAAAGGGGACCGGCCGCGTGCCTGCGTCCGGGTCCTCAGGGTTATTCACCGCTTCCAGCTGCTCCACCTGGTTTTCAGGGTAGTTGACGATGGTGACCTTGAGGGGGTCCAGCACCGCCATGATCCGGGGCGCGCTTTTGTTGAGCTCTTCCCGGACGCAGAAGTCCAGAAGGGACATTTCCACCAGGTTTTCCCGTTTGCCCACCCCGATCAAATCACAAAATTTGCGAATGGCAGCAGGGGGATAGCCCCGGCGGCGCAGCCCCGATATGGTGGGCAGGCGGGGGTCGTCCCAGCCGCTGACGTGGCCTTCCTGGACCAGCTTGATGAGGCGGCGCTTGGAGAGCACGGTGTAGTCCAGGTTCAGGCGGGCGAATTCGTACTGGTAGGGGCGGTAGGGCACCGGCAGGTTGTCCAGGGTCCAATCGTACAGGGGCCGGTGGTCTTCGAACTCCAGGGTGCAGACGGAGTGGGTGACGCCCTCCAGCGCATCGCTGATGGGATGGGCGTAATCGTACATGGGGTAGATGCACCACTTGTCGCCGGTGCGGTGGTGCTCGGCGTGGAGGATGCGGTAGAGCACCGGGTCCCGCATGTTGATGTTGCCGCTGGCCATGTCGATTTTGGCCCGGAGCACATGGGCGCCGTCCGGCAATTCCCCGGCCTGCATGCGAGTAAAGAGGTCCAGGTTTTCCTCGATGCTGCGGTTGCGGTAGGGGCTCTCCTTGCCGGGCTCGGTGAGGGTGCCCCGGTATTCCCGGATTTCCTCCGCGGTCAGGGAACAGACATAGGCGTTCCCCGTCTTGATGAGGTGGAGGGCATACTCGTACATCTGCTGGAAATAGTCGGACGCGAAGAACAGGCGGTCGTCCCAGTCAAAGCCCAGCCAGCGCACGTCTGCAATAATGGAGTCCACGTACTCCTGCTCTTCTTTGGTGGGGTTGGTGTCGTCGAAACGCAGGTTGCACAGGCCGCCCACTTCCTGGGCGATGCCGAAATTCAGGCAGATGGACTTGGCGTGACCGATATGCAGATAGCCGTTGGGTTCGGGAGGAAAGCGGGTCATAATGCGGCTGTATTTGCCCGCGTTCAGGTCGTCGGCTACGATCTGGCGAATAAAATCCAGGGGACGGGAGGCCTCGGGGGCGGCCATAGGCTGGTCTTCCTTTGGGTGAATTGCGTAATTTTCCTTGGAAAATGTATCAAACTCGGGGAATAATTCAATAGGGCTACAGGCTGGTTTTGAGGAGGGAGGGGCGGGCCGCGCCTGCTGGTGATTGTTCCAGGGGATCAGGATGGCCCATTCCGGGGCTAGGATGCCTGACCTTCTCGCATTTTCCGGAAAAACCCCACCACCCCTACTTCTTGGGAATCTTCCAGGATGAGCGTGGCAGAGAGTTCAATGGGGATTCTTTCCCCGTTGTTAGCGATGACCGTGGTGGCATAACTCACAAGGCGGCCGGGTCCGCCATGCTCGGGACTGTGGATTTTTTTCTTGATCTCCCGGGCCACGCCGGGGGGATAGAGGCTTGTTACATGGAGTCTGCCGATGACTTCTTTGTTCTGATAACCCAAAATCTTTTCCGCCCCTTCATTGAAGAGGATAATGTTGCCAAGGCGGTCGTTGCCGACAATGCCGTCCGCCGAGGTTTGGATGAGCTTGGTTTGAAAGTCATGCATGCGTTCGATTTCCGCGGTCAAGGCCGCCTCAGCTTTTTGGCGTTCCAGGAGCCACCACATGCCGGTCATAAACATGGTCAACTGCCGCACGTCCGAGTCGTCGTAATTTTCCCCTTTGTTGGCCACAGCCGACACCGCCACTACTTTACCGGCATCCAGGACCGGGATGATGAGCAGGCGTTTTAAAGCCACGTGGCCTTGGGGAATCCCTCTTTTCAGGGGGTGGGCCGCACTGTAGTCGTTGATGATTAGGGGTTTTTTCTGCATGACCGCCTCTGCCCAGAGTCCGGCCTTCTCAAGGGGAAAGACCAGGGGTTGTTGGTGGACCGCGCATTGCTTCATCACCTCCCCGGACCAGGCCTGGATGGTGAGCACGGTTCTGTTTTCCCCCATAAAGCCCACGAAGCCGATCTGACTTTTGGTGAGCTTGACCCCTTCCTCCAGGGCAAATTCGGCAATCTCCGGCAAAGATGCGGTGGTCATCTGCCCCAACTGCCACAGGGCCTCGAGTCGGGACTCATTCAGTCGCCTGGCCTCCTCCAGATTCTTGATGGAGGTGATGACAGGGGCAATGCCAGCGATGCCCAGAACCATGAGGACCGAGATGGCCAGGGCCACCACTTCGGCAGAAAGATGAGCGGGGGTGGGCTTATCCAGAAACACCATCTGGAAAAAAGTGATGGAGCGCCGGAGGGCCATGAGGCTGATGGCCGCGGCGATGAGCACCCAGGCCGTTTTCAATCCGGTGACCCGGGTCAGCCGCAACGCCAAAAAAGCCGCAGCAACCTGCAGGAGTATGGATAATATGAGAATTAGTGTTACCAACATGAGTAAGTCCTTTTTCACCATGCTGGTTTTCAGTCAAACAAGGCAGAATTTAGGTAAATAATAAGGCTTCTTTGGGCCAAAACAAGGGGTATTC
>JBAQHL010000017.1:0-2725 GCA_049288295.1 Desulfobaccales bacterium | reverse complement strand
GGATGCAGATGGAGCAGTCCAGGGTGGGGAAGGTCTTGTCAAGTTGAGCCATGGTCCCGCCGATGGACAGGGAGGATTCCACCAGATAGACCTTGATGCCGGCGTTGGCCAGGTCCAGGGCGGCCTGACAGCCCCCTACCCCGCCCCCCACCACCAGCACTGCCTGGTGGTAAATTTCAACTGCGGGGGCAGGAGATGGTTCTTCCTCCCGGCCCAGGAGGATCGCGGCCACAACGCTCTCCAGGTCTTTGTTCTCCAGGAGGTTGACCACTGCCAGGGGGCCACTCCCTGCCAGATGTTGGAAGAGGCCGTGATGCCGGGCCGGTCCGCAGGCGGCCACCAGCCAGTCAGGGGCTGCGGCCTTGAGGCGCGCCCCCCACTCCTCTATCCCCGCCGGAGTGCATAAGGGTTTGGCCAGGTGGGCTTCCACCCCCTGTTGGGCCAGCCGCCGGGCCAACTCCTGGGCATCGACAGCCAGATCAGGGCAGGTGCAGATGAGAACGTGAGAGCGAGTCATGGGTTATCAGGTTTTCTTCTTAAAAAGTTTGGAGTTTTTAGTTTCGAGCTTGGTTTTTTTATCTTGGGAGAAATTCCTCATTTCCCCTCTCCACCCGCCTGCCAGGTTTCACTTTTCCGTATCTACAGACGAGTCGATACTTTTTTAGGAGGCATTTTAAATGAAATACCATTTTGGTGGCACAGGTTTTCAACCTGTGCCGGACGGGCTGGAAGCCCGTCCTACCTTACCCCCCCACCTCTCTCCGGGAGCACAGGCATCTTGCCTGTGCCACAGGCGGGACGCCTGTGCTCCTGAGATATGGGTTGGGGCGAGAGGCCCTGGTAGAGGAAATGTGGGGGGACTTCCTGCCAAACAATTGGTAGGCGGTGGCCCACCCCACATCTCCTTTTCGTAACAATCACTAAACCGGTTTCAGGTCATTTATCCCTTTGCCTGATAACGCTCACCGTTTCTCCGCCAATCCCCCAGTTGTCGGTGTCCACCTCGTCAATAACCACCACGGTGGTGCGGGGATTTTTGTGGAGCACTTTCACCAGGAGATCGGTGACCCCTTTGATGAGTTCCGCTTTTTGCTCAGGGGTGGCTCCTTCCCTGGTGATCTTGATGTTGACGTATGGCATTGACGTGCTCCTCAAATCATGGTGCGTAAAACGCACCCTACAACTAAAACTCGAAACTCAAAACTCGAAACTTTTTCAAAGACTGAAACACAATTATCCAGCCTGGCTCTTAGTCGTCTGCTCCAACCCCTCCAGCGCTGCGGCCATCTCCTGGATGACCTGTTGAAAGGCCCGGCCCTCGGTGGCTGAAATCCAGGCCAGGCGCAGGCGTGAGGGATCGACGCCCTTTTTCGCCAGTTTGGGCCGAAGCTTCTCCACTCTCTCCTGGGCCCGGAGATTCCCCGAGACATAGTGACAGTCCCCCGGGGGATGGCAGCCTGACACCAGCACCTGGCCGGCCCCCCGTTCAAAGGCATGGAGGATAAATTTCGGGTGCAGGCGGCCGGCGCACAGCATGCGGATGATGCGCACCTGGGGCGGATAGCTTAGGCGGGACACCCCGGCGAAATCCGCCCCGGCGTAGGAGCACCAGTTGCAGCAAAAGGCCAATATTTTTTGTTCCGGAGACTCGGCCAGGGCCTCATCGATCTGGGCCAGGATCATGTCATCGGTGAAGCCCGCCGGGATAACCGCGCCGGTGGGGCAGGCCCCGGCGCACACCCCGCAGCCCTTGCAGGCCGCGGTTATCACCTGGGCTTTCTGGTTTTTGCCCTCCCCCACCATGTCCATGGCCTGAAACGGACAGGCCGCGGCGCATTCCCCGCAGCCCACGCAAACTTCCTGGTTGACCCGGGCCACCAGGCCGTCCAGGGTGATGGTGTCGTGGGCAAAGAGGGCCAGGACCTTGGCCGCGGCGCCGCTCCCCTGGGTGAGGGATTCGGCCAGGTCTTTGGGACCCTGGCAGGCGCCCGCCAGAAAAATGCCGTCCAACACCGTTTCCAGGGGCTTGAGCTTGATGTGGGCCTCCAGGAAAAAGCCGTCCGGCCCCACCGGTAGCTTCAAGACCTCCCGCAAAGAGACGCCGTTCCCCGGGACCATGCCCACGGCCAGCACCGCCAGGTCCACCCGGTCTTCGCTGTGCACCTGGAAGGTCTCATCAAAGGCGCGAATGAGCACGCCCCCCTCCGGAGCAGCGCTCAGATCCTCCACCCGCCCCCGCAGGAAAAGCACCCCCGCTTCCCGGGCTCTGCCATACAGGGCTTCCCAGTCCTTCTTGGTGGTGCGGATGTCCCGGTAATAGATGCGGATGCGGGCCTCCGGCAGGCGCTCCTTGATTTCCAGGGCCTGCTTCAGGGCCGTGGGGCAGCACACCCGGGAGCAATATTGGTTGCCTTCCTCCTCCATTGAGCCCACACAGAGGAGAAAGGCGATATCACGAATATTGCCGGGGATGACAGGCAGGGTGATCTTCCCCGCGGTGGGTCCCGTGGGCGCCAGGAGACGCTCCACATCTAAGGTGGTGATAGCCCCCGGCAGGGCCGCCCAATCTTCATAGCGGCTGCCCGCCGGGGTAAACGGGGTAAAGCCCGTGGCCACTATGAGACTGCCCACGTTCAGCTCATGGATCTTATCGCCCTCCATGAGGCTGATGGCCCCGACGGGGCAGGCTTCGACGCAATCGCCGCAGCGGCTGCAGTGCTCCCGG
>JBAQHL010000016.1:0-3164 GCA_049288295.1 Desulfobaccales bacterium | reverse complement strand
GTTATTGTGGACCCCGCCGCGCGCCAGGAGCTTCTGGAAAAGGAGTTGAACGAGGCCGCCGCCAAAGTGGGTGGCAAAGTGGTGCCCAACCCCGGGCTCGTGGAGGAAAACACCTTTTTGGTGGAATTTCCCTCCGTGGTCTGTGGCCACTTTGAGGACAAGTTCCTGGCTTTGCCCGATGAAGTGCTCATCACCTCCATGCGGGAACATCAGCGCTATTTTTCCCTCAGGGGCAAGGACGGCAAGCTGCTCCCCTACTTCATTGCGGTGAACAACACCCTGACCAGGAACCCCGATGTGGTCCGCCAGGGACATGAACGGGTGCTCCGGGCCCGCTTGAGCGACGCCATGTATTTTTACCAGGTGGACAGCAAGGTCCCCCTGGCGGACCGGGTGGAGGACCTCAAGGGGGTGGTTTTCCATTCCCTCCTGGGCACCTCCTTCGGGAAGATGGAGCGCTTCCGGGCCCTGGCTGAATACCTCTTGAAGCACACCACCGCCGAAAATGAGCAATTTCTGAAGGTTGCCCCTGAGGCGGTGAAACGGGCCGCCACCCTGTGCAAGGCTGACATCGTCACCGAGGTGGTGGGGGAATTTCCCAGCCTGCAGGGGGCCATGGGCCGCCAGTATGCCAAGCTCGCCCAGGAAGACCCCCAGGTGGCGGAAGCCATCTTCTCCCATTACCTGCCCAGGCACGCCGACGACCTGCTGCCGGAAGACGGTGTCGGGGTGCTGGTGAGCATGGCCGACCGGCTGGACACCATCTGCGGCATTTTCGGGGTGGGCCTAAGCCCCACCGGCACCGCCGACCCTTACGGGCTGCGCCGTCACGCCCTGGCTATTATCCGCATCCTCCGGCACCACCGGCTGCACCTGGACCTCCCCGGCGCGGTTTTTGCCAGTTTGGATCTCCAGAAAGAGGCCATTACCCGCACCCCGGAGGACACGGCTCTGGAGGTGCTGGATTTCTTCCAAACCCGCCTGCAGCATCTGCTTTTGGGCGAGGGCTATGAACACGAAACCGTGGCTGCGGTGCTGGCCAGCGGTGGCCGGGACGTGGTGGAAGCCGCGGACAAAGTGCGGGCCCTGGAAGAAATCCGTCAGAGCCCTGATTTTCCGGCCCTGGCCGTGGCCTTCAAACGGGTCATCAATATCTCCGCCGGAGCTGAAGCAGGTGAAGTGAGTGAACTTCTCTTTGAGCATCCCGAAGAGAAGGTCCTGTTCGAAGCGGTCCAGATCATGGAAAACGAAGTGGAGGCTGCCCTGGCCCGCCGAGATTACTCCGGGGCCTGCCGGGCGTTGGCCAACCTCAGAGGCCCGGTGGACGCCTTTTTTGACAAGGTTCTGGTGATGGCCGAAGACTCCCGCCTCAAGCAGAACCGTCTGACCCTTCTGGGCCGCATCAGCCGGACCTTCCTGACGATGGCGGATTTCTCCAAAATTACCACCTGAGGCCATAGAGGAATAATACCGAGTGGCGTTCTAAGGGCAAATTTCTGTAGCCGCAGGCTTTATTTACCGGGAAAACTCCGGTCCGGGCAACCCATGCGTCGTCCCTACCGGAGTTTTGCATTTTTGTGGGTGGCCCAAAAATCGGGCGGTGGACGTTAAGCTCTCATGGTCAAGCTGCCCAGGCCAGGATTCTTGAACAAGGAGAGGAAAACTCGCCCATGTCCGGACAGCCTTAATGATGAAAAAAAGGCCTGGTGGCACAGGCGTCTCGCCTGTGCTGGCGCGAGCCTTAGCCACGCAGCTACATTTTTTATTCAGATGAAACGATGATTGCCAAAACCTTACCGGACACTATTGGCTGAATCCTCCTTTGACAAAGGGGGACTTGGGCTTGCTGGTTTTGTGAACCCCACTTTTGTAATGGGGGGCAGGGGGGATTTGTCTTCTCTTCACTGATAGAAGGACCTGCAGCCTCTCAACCCTTTCTCGTCTTGCTTTCCCGGATCAGATTTTTTCCCCCCAGACTGCATAAACCGGATCGGAGAACCTGAGCTGGGGATAATAGCGGTCAGTGGCAGGTCGGGGCCAACCCCGGGAGGAAAAGGTCTTGAGGCTGCCAAAGGCCCCGCTTCTTAAAAAGTACTCCAGCACCAGTCCCAGCCGCTCAAATTCGTGCAGTTCGGTCCAGATTTTCACCACCTTGGGGGGAAACCAGCGCTGGGAGAAGGTTTGCACAAAAAGGCCTCCGGGCTTGAGCACCCGGGCCGCCTCGGCAAAGACCTCGATTGGCCGCACCAGGTATTCGACGGAGAGGTTGCAGATAATGGCGTTGAAATGCGCGTCCGGAAAGGGCAGCCCCGGATCCCGGTTGAGGTCTTGGGTGAGGCGCTCCGTTAACCTGGGGTTGTGGTTCAACTCCTCCTCATTGAGCCCTAACCCCACCAGGCTGTTGAAATTCAAGCCATGGGGCAGATGGGACTGCCAACTGCTCATGAGATCCAGAACATCCATGCCGGGCCTTACAAGACGGCTGTAGAGCGCGGCGATGGCAGCCTGAGCCCGGGTATCCACATGGCTCACCAGGCGGGGTGTGCTGTAGAAACCGGCGTCGCTGCCGTCATCCTCCCGTTTAAAAGGCTCATCGGCAAAGAAGTCTGAAGGCAGTCCCTGGTTGCGGGCCTGAATACCCGGGCCGGTGGTCAACATATCCAGCCAGTCCTGGCACTCCCCGCCCTTTTCACCCCGTTTCTGCCGGGTTTCGAGAACAATGGCCTCCAGAGAAAGTAATCTGCCGGCCAGGGGATGATTAAAGTCGGCCGTAAAGACGCCGTTATCCACCCCGACAACGCGAAAAGGGGTGGGATTGCCAGTGTAGCCCGTAATAAGATGCTTGGGGTAAAAACGTCCCAAAAGGGGCGGATGAGACCCGGCGGCAAATTTTTTCACAGGAAAGTCATGTTCCTGGTCAGCCCGGTGCTGGGGGAGGTATTTTCCCGGAAGAAGGGTTACTTTGAATTGGGCTCCCGGTCCAGAGTTTTCAAGGTGCCTGGCCAGGGGAGGAGGACAAAGATCGCTCTCCCGCCAGGGGTTGAAGGGTACAAACAGCTCTTCCGTATGGGCCGCGTCCCGGCTCTCCCAGGCAAGACGCCAGACGGAGTCCACCAAAAGTCGCAAATTATTCATGCCGATTATTCCCTTAGCTCCGTAAAGAG
>JBAQHL010000015.1:0-2489 GCA_049288295.1 Desulfobaccales bacterium | reverse complement strand
CCCGGCATCTGCAGATCATTTATGAGATCAACCGGCGTTTTCTGGAGCAGGTGGCGGCCCGCTGGCCCCACGACTTGGAACTGCTGAGGCGGATGTCCCTGGTGGAGGAAGGGCCCATCAAGCTGGCCCGCATGGCCCACCTGGCCGTGGTGGGCTCCCATTCAGTGAACGGGGTGTCGGCCTTGCACACGGAATTGCTGAAACACGGCATGTTCCGGGATTTTTATCGCATGTGGCCGGAACGCTTCAACAACAAGACCAACGGCGTCACCCCCCGGCGCTGGCTCTTAAACGCCAACCCTGGCCTGGCCGGGCTAATCACCTCCACCATCGGCGAGACCTGGATCACCGACCTGGACCAGCTTCGGCAATTGGAAACCTTCGCCGGGGACAAGGCCTTTCAGGAAGAGTTTCGCATCATCAAGCGGGGAAACAAGGAGCACTTGGGCCGCCTGATCTACGACACCACCCGGGTCAAGGTCAACCCCGACGCCCTCTTTGATGTGCAGGCCAAAAGGATTCATGAATACAAGCGGCAGTTGCTGAACATCCTGCACATTATCCATTCCTATCTGGCCCTGGTGGAAGACGGGGTGGAACCTCCGGTCCCCAAGGTTTATGTGTTTGCCGGCAAGGCCGCACCGGGCTATTGGGCCGCCAAGCAAATCATCAAGCTGGTAAATTATTTGGGGGAGGTGGTCAACCGGGATAACCGGGTGAAAGACTGGCTCAAGGTGGTCTTTGTGCCGGATTACCGGGTCACGTTGGCAGAGCACCTCATTCCGGCCGCGGACCTTAGCGAGCAGATTTCCACCGCGGGCCTGGAAGCCTCAGGGACCGGCAACATGAAATTCGCCTTAAACGGCGCCCTGACCATCGGCACCCTGGACGGCGCCAACATCGAGATCCTGGAGGAGGTGGGGGAAGACAACATCTACATCTTCGGCCTCACCGCCGACGACATCGCCGAGATGCGGCACCAGGGCTCCTATCACCCCTGGGAATATTACCAGAATTACCCGGACCTGCGGCGGGTCCTGGACTCACTCCGGGATGGCCGCTTCAGCCCGGGGGACCCCAATTTGTTTTCCTGGATCTTCAGCAGCCTGGTAGAGCACGGCGACAACTATTTCCACCTGGCTGACTTTGCTTCCTACCGGGAGGCCCAGGCCCGGGCCAGCCGGGAGTTCAAGGACCACGCCCTCTGGGACCACAAGGCCATCCTCAATGTGGCCCGCATGGGGAAGTTTTCCAGCGACCGGAGCATCTCGGAATACGCCCGGGAGATTTGGGGCCTGGACCTGGCCTCCGGCTCCGCCGGGATGGTCAAGGCCAGCCGGTCGGCCCGGTAAAGGCCAACCCAGACTCAACCCAAGCGGGCAGAGCGCAGATAAGAATAAAAAACTCTTGCTCCATTTGGTCTTCCGTGTTGTGGTGAGAACATCTGGTAAGTCGCTGCGGGGATTGAGGCGGGGCCAACAGGCCAGCGGGAGGTTTACTTGAGCAAAGAGATGTCACCTCATCCTGATACCGGGCTTGAGGCTCCCCCAGAGGTAGGGGACCTAAGCAAACCCGAAAACTTCATCACCTGGCAGCTCAGCCAGCTGGAGTTCAACTGGCGGGTATTGGCCCAGGCGCTGGATACCCGCACCCCGCTGCTGGAAAGGTTGAAGTTTTTGTGCATCTTCAGCACCAACCTGGATGAGTTTTTCGAGATCCGGGTGGCCGGCTTGAAGCACCAGGCTGCCTCCCATTCCACTGAACTCGGCCCCGAGCACATGACTCCCCAGGAAATCCTGGAAGCCATCTCCAGGCGCGCCCACGAATTGGTGGCTGAACAGTACCGCATCCTGAACGAAATTATTTTTCCCGAGCTGGCCAAAGAGGGGATCATTTTTTTCTCCCGCAGCAACTGGAATGAAAGGCAAAGAGCCTGGCTCTATTCCAGGTTTAAGGAGTACATGCCCATCATCACCCCCCTGGGGCTTGACCCGGCCCACCCCTTTCCCCGTATCCTCAACAAAAGTCTCAATTTCATCGTGTCTCTCAAGGGAAAGGATGCCTTCGGCCGCAAGGGAGGCATGGCCATTGTCCAGGCCCCCCGCAGTCTCCCCCGCATCATCCAGCTCCCCCCGGAGGAAACCGGCGGCGGCGAGAGCGATTTTGTCTTTCTGTCCTCCATCATTCACGCCTTTGTGGAAGAATTGTTCCCCCAGATGGAAGTTACCGAATGCCACCAGTTCAGGGTAACGCGCAACAGTGAACTTTATGTGGACGAAGAGGAAATCGACGATCTGCGCGGGGCCATCGAAGGGACCCTGTTATCTCGGCGCTACGGGGAAACCGTGCGCCTCGAGGTCTCGGATTTTTGCACACCGGAGATGATTGCCTTTCTCATGGGCAAGTTCGGTCTTGCGCCCAACGACTTGTTCCAGGTGGCCGGTCCCGTGAATCTGAACCGCTTGATGAGGATTTACGACCTTGTGGAC
>JBAQHL010000014.1:0-2109 GCA_049288295.1 Desulfobaccales bacterium | reverse complement strand
GGCTATCTCCAACCGCTGCTCCTTGTCAAGGGCTGGATCATCTGCAGCCAGAAATCCGTGGATGGCCTCTCCCAACAAATTCATTTCCGGGCGCCCCCGGAGGGGCAGTCGGGGTCCCAGGACTATCGAGTGTGAGTCTTTAACAGTTTGGGAGAAAAATTCTGGTTCAATCCTGCTTGGGGTCAAACGAGCCGGCAAGAAAGTTTTCTTTTCAGGAATCGTAGCCGAAACGTAAACCTGTCCTGTTTGCGTCGGAGAAGAGGTCTCGATAGGCTGAAATGCAGAGGTCTGGAGCTTGAACGATTGGCGGCAGACCTTTACGGTGTGTTTCCCAGCCCCCGGCGGTAGTGTGAATATGGCATTTCCGTTACCGTCTTTCAACGAGTCCAGCCAGGCGGTGGAGGACTTCTTGATTTCCCGGGCGGCGAAGACCAGGTAGTCCCTGGCCCTGGTCATCCCCATGTACAGAAGCCGCACCAGTTCTTTTTTCTCCTTTAAGAGAGACGCCCTGCGCTCTGCTGATTGATCTATGGCCTCATCCAGTCCCACCCCCACCTGTTGACTGCTGTAAGGCCAGGGCCAGAAGCGGATCCACCGGCCGGACAAGGGGTTTTTGACGTCAAACGGGTCGTCAGAAGGGTTGATCTCGACGCCAAAAGGCATTCCCTTTTCCTGGGTCTGGAGGTCACTCAGTATCACCATCGGCCATTCCAGCCCTTTGGCGCGGTGGTACGTTAAAACCTGGACAGTGTTCTCATCATGACCTTCAGCTTGCTTGTCCAGGTCAGTCTTTTTCACTTCACCGGCCATGAAGGCCACCAAGCCGGCCGGCGTCCCCGCACTCCTGGCGATCAGGCACTTCTCCTCATACTTCAGGGCCAAACTTCTCAGCATTTCCAGATTGGCCAGCCTCTGGGGGCCATCCCCCCACCGGATCACCCTGTCGCTGACCGCCCCCGCGCTAATTGCCAGTTGCATCGCCTCGCCCGGGGTCAGATGGAGCAACTTTTGCCGTTCTTCATCTAATCTCTGGACAATGGGATGGGACTTCCAGGATGGAGTTTCCTGCTGGGTCAGCCAACTGGTGAACCACTGCCGGGGGGTAGAAGGGTCTTCCGTGAAGTGCAGGATTTCGGCGATGGCCAGGCTGTCGCCTCCATCCACCAGGTATCTCAGACAGGCCAGGGCCAGCACGCATTCCGGCCGGGCGAGCAGGCCGCTGCGGGGCACGATTGCCCGCACACCGTGAGCTTCAAGCGCCTCGGCAATCTGGCTGCACTTGGCGTTGGTGCGGCAGAGAATAGCCAGGTCCCCGCCCCGCAGGGGCCGAAGCTGTTTGGTGGCTTTGTCGACTATTTGAAGATCTGCTGCCTCCGAGATCAGTTTGCCCACTGCCACAGCCAGGGCATCGGCTTCCTCTTCGTTCTTTTTCGCCTGGAGCCACCAGACACGGAGGGCAGGGCCTTGCCCCGCCTCATCTCTGGAGGGTTTTAATATCACCCGCTCTCTCGGTATCCCCAACGGCTCGAAGGCTTCGGCAAACAGGACGCTGGTGAAGGAAACAAGCTCCGGGCGGGATCGATAGGAATGAGGAAGTATGTCAAGGTGTTTAGGGTCAATGAGGTCTTTGATGACCGCGTCCATCAACAGGGGGTCTGTGCCGCGAAACCCATAGATGGACTGTTTCTGGTCTCCAACCCACACTGCCCGGTGGGCAATCTGGGCCAACTGGAGGAAAACCGCCAACTGCACCGGGGAGGTGTCCTGAAATTCGTCCACCAGGACCAGCCTTAGCCGCTCTTTCAGTTGGTCCCTGACCTGGGGGTCTTGCAACAACTGCAAACACAGGGTCTCCTGGTCCACAAAGTCGATGAGCCCGTATTCCCTCTTGAAATCGGCGAAGTTCCGCATGGCCTCGGCAGCGCAGGCAAATATCCTGAAGATGTATTCTTTGACATCATTATGGAAACGGGGGTGCCGGGTGTGAACCTCTGCAGCCTGGATCACCTTGGCTGCGATGGGGCGACTTTTGACCCCGGGGGACAGCTTCGAGAGTCGCACCCAATCCGGCCAGGGCAGATGATGGTCCGACCTTTGCCGACGCAGGAG
>JBAQHL010000013.1:0-7698 GCA_049288295.1 Desulfobaccales bacterium | reverse complement strand
TTGCCTGCCAGCTTCGTATATTTGGAGCCGTCAGAGCTCTTATGGTGCCATCTCCTTGTTAACAGGGCAGTTATTTCACTCCTTATGGGTCGGACCGATCTTGCCGTTCATTAATCGAGCTTCACCTTCACCTCACCAATCTTGCCGGTGAAGGGAAACGGCACCCTGTCAAAATAGTCCAGGGACACCGGGGACCCCAGGTCCACGCCCACGTCAAAGGTTTCGCTGGCGGTGAAAGCCGCAGGCACGGTGCGCTTCACCGTGGTGCGGGCCATCTCCTGGCCGTCCACTTTGAGAACCACGTCGGCGGGGGAGAGGGGCCGCTTCTCGGTAAGCGTCGTGGTCACCTCGATCTTATGCTTGCCGGGGGCCAGCTTCTCTTTGGTCCGGGCCTGGTAGCGTTCGATGATCATCATATTGTATTCAAAGACCAGGTGGCCCTTGTCCATGAACAGGGTGAGGCCGCCGGAAGCGCCGCCCAGGGCGTAAAGCACCCCCGAGGCGTCCTGGCCCAGTTCCGCGTCGATGGTGACCTGGTTACTCTGGCGCCCCAGACCCGGCGCCGTGAACTCCGGCATGCGGGTGGTGGCGGCGTCGAAGACCCAACTGGTATAAGGGCTTTTGATCCTGTCCTCGGGATGGATACGGAGCCAGATGCCGGCCCCGATGGGGAAGACCTGGTTCTCCTTGGCCTCGGCAAGGAACAGTTCCTTCATTTTGGCCAGGCGGTCGGGTTCCCTGGCGGCCAGGTCATCGGCCTGGGAGTAGTCGGTCTGAAGATTATAAAGCTCCCACACATCCTTGTTGGCGTCCCAGGTGGCCAGTCCGGGACTGACGGTCAGCCACGGAGTCAGGGGCCCGAAGGTGCAGGCATACCAGCCGTCGTGATAAATGCCCCGGCTGCCGTTGTTGTCGAAATACTGAGTCTTTTTCTGACCGGGGGCCTTGGCGTCGGCAAAGGAATAAGCCATGCTGACCCCATCCATGGGGTCCTGTTGAAAACAGTCCACCACCTTTGGCGGCTTGATGCCGATAATTTCATAGAGGGTGGGGGCGATGTCGTTGACATGATGGAACTGCGGCCGGGGGGTCTTGTCAGCCTTGATGCCCTTGGGCCAGGAAATCACCAGAGGGTTGCGGGTGCCGCCAAAGTGCGAGGCGACAAGCTTGGTGTATTTGAAGGGGGTGTTGCCCGCCCAGGCCCAGCTGGCATGGTACATGTTGTCGGTCTTGGAGGTTCCCAGGGCGTCCAGGCCCCCCAGGGCTTTCAGGGCCTCCAACTGCTGTTCGATGGTGTTGGGGATCTGGTTCTGGGCCAACAGTTCGCTGATGCTGCCCATCTGACCCTCGGCGCTGGCGCCGTTGTCACCCCAAATATAGATAATGATGGTGTTATCCCTTACGCCTAAGCGGTCCAGTTCATCCACCAGTTTGCCCACCTGGACGTCCACGTGCTCGGTGAAGCCGGCATAAATTTCCATGAGGCGTCGCTGAAAGGGCTTCTCCGCCTCGGGGATGCTGTCCCAGGCGGCCATGGAAGGAGCCCGGGGCGTAAGTTTGGCATTTTCCGGGATCCAACCCAGGTCCTTCTGGCGTTTGAAAAGGGCCGGGCGCATGGCGTCCCAGCCGTCGTCGAATTTGCCTTTGTATTTGTCGGCCCATTCCTTGAAAATGTGGTGGGGGCCGTGGGACGCGCCCGGAACCCAGTACATCAGGAAGGGTTTGTCCGGGGAGAAGGACCGGTGGCGGCGCAGCCAGGTGACGGCTTTTTCTGCCAGGTCCTCGCTCAGGTGGTAGCGTTGACCGTGAGGGGGCTCCACCGGGTTGGTGTTTTCGTACAGCCGGGGCTCGTACTGGGATGTTTCCCCGGCAATGAAGCCGTAAAAATAGTCGAACCCGTGGCCGGTGGGCCAGCGGTCGAAGGGCCCCATGGCGGTGGTCTGGTCCGCGGGGGTGTTATGCCACTTGCCGAAGGCCGCGGTCTTGTAACCATAGTGGCGCAGGACCTCGGCCATGGTGGCGGAGGTCTTGGGAATTATGCCGGTGTAGCCGTCCCAATCCACAGCCCGTTCGGCGATGGTGCCGGAACCCACCCGCTGGTGGTTGCGCCCGGTGAGCAAAGCGGCCCGGGTGGGCGAGCAGATGGCCGTGGTGTGGAAGGCGTTGTAGCTGATGCCCTCGTCTCGCAACCGGGAAAGGGTGGGGGTTTTGATTTCCCCGCCAAAGGCCCCGGGCTGGCCGAAACCCACGTCATCCAGCATGACAATCAGGATATTGGGGGCATCTTTCGGCAGGCGTTGAGGTTCCTGGCGCCGCACGTGCTTGGATTCCTGCAGGGTCGGCCCGGCAGTGCTGGCCGATGGGGTCGGGGGAAAGGGTAGGACCGAGCCGTCAGCCGCCGCCGCTGGCTTGTCCGCGGCCTGGACCGAGGCCAGGGCGCCGGCCATGAGGCAGAGGGCCAGGGTGAGAATCAGGAACTTAAGTTTGGGCATAGGTTTCTCCTCTGCGTAGGGGCGGGTCTGAGACCCACGTCTACAATCGCATTCCCAGGCTAGCTTATTCCTTCGGCAGCGCCGGCTTCTCATGGGGCAGGCCGCCGTCGTCCACGTCAAAGTCCGGGTCCAGAACGGTCTTGCCCTGGGCTCCCAGGAACTGCACCTGGGACTGCAGCCACAGGCTCAGTTTCTGCTCCTTGGCATACTTCATCAGGCGGGCTTCCAGATCCTTGACAATCTCGGGATGCTTATCGGCCACGTTTTCCTTTTCGCCCGGGTCCTTGGACAGGTCGTAAAGTTCGGTCTTACCCGGCAGGGTGGCCATTTTGAAGAGCTTCCAGTTGCCCTTGCGGACGGCCCCCCGGAAGGCCTCGACGTTGATCAACACGTCCTCGTGAGGCGACGCCTTTTCCCCCGTGAGGGTGGGCCAGATGTCCTTGCCGTCAAAGGGATGGCTGTCGCTGCCTTTGCCCCCGGCCAGGGCCAGCAGGGTGGGCATGACGTCCACCATGTGCAGGGGCTCGTTCACCACCCCCGGCTTGAGTTTGCCGGCCCAGTTGGCAAAGGCCGCCACCCGCACGCCCCCTTCATACAGCGTGCCCTTGCCGGCCCGGAACGGGGCGTTGGAGGCGGGGGGCTTGGCTTGCAGGTCCACGCCGCCGCTGGCCGTCCGCTCCTCCGGGGAGCGAGCCCCGGTGGCAAACAAGGCGCTGGTAGAGCCGCCGTTATCGGTGGCGAAGAAGATCAAGGTGTTGTCCAGCATCTTTTTCTTTTCCAGGGCCGTGAGAATTCGCCCTATCTGCATATCCATGGCCGTGATCATGGCCGCGTAGGTCCGCCTTTTTTCGTCATTGATGCCTTTATAGAGATCGGTGTACTTGGCCGGGGCCTGGTAGGGGGCGTGGGGCGCCAGGCTGGCGAGATAGAGGAACAGGGGCTTTTTGCCGTCGTAGTTCTCGATCAGCTTGACCGCGTCATCGCCGATCAGGTCGGTATAGTAGCCTTCCTCTTTCAGGAACTTGCCGTTGCGCTGCCAGTCGATGACGCCGCCCCGGTCCTTGGTGAAGTAGTCCACTTCGCCCACCAGGTTGCCGTAAAAGTAATCAAAACCCCGGTTCTGGGGCCAGTATTTCTGGTCGGCGTGACCCAGGTGCCATTTGCCGATGATGGCGGTGGAGTAGCCGGCCTCCTTGAGGGCCTGGGGCAGGGTGCGCTCGTCGGTGGCCAGGCCGTAGGTATGGCTGGGAAAAATAACCAGCGTCTGCAGCCCATACCGCATGGGATACCGGCCGGTCATCAGGGCCGCCCGGGAGGGGGTGCAGACCATCATGCCGTAGAACGACTCGAGACGCACCCCTCCCGTGGCCAGCTTGTCAATGGTCGGTGTTTTGATGTCGCTGCCCCGATACCCCAGGTCGGCATTGCCCAGGTCGTCAAACATGATAAAAATGATGTTGGGCTTGGCGGGAGCAGCCCCGGCGGCCGGTTTATCCTGGGCATAAACGCCGGAGGCGCACACCAGGGTAATTATCAAAACAAGTAATCTAAGCATAAGCATCATCGGGAGTTCCCCCCTCGTTAGTTTTCAGGGCCATACTGTCCTGCCCACGGAGCATTTGTTTGGTATCTCTTTTGACCACTACTTCGGCGTCCATCTCAAACAGGAGTTCCTGCCGGCAGATATCGGCCACCATAACCACGGCCGGGATATCCTGAAGACCCCGGGCTGCCGCACATTCCCAATATATCTGGGCGTGCTGCGGGTGCTTGACAAAGACCGAGGCCGCAGCCACATCACGCAGGGCGGCCCCAACCTGGCCGAGGAGCACCTCGATCTTGTCAAAGGTGCAATCGATCTGGGCCCGGATATCGTTGGCATAGAGGCTCCGCCCGTGCTCGTCGATGGCCGCGGTGCCTGACACCTGCACCAGGGAACCCTCGGGTTCCGCAGTCAGGGCGCCCCGGGAAAAGGCGGACCCGTAGCTTATAGCCTCCGGCTGGCCGGGGCTGCTGAGTTGGCGGACGTGCGCCTGCGAGTTTTCGCCCGGGATGACTGCCAGGAGGTCCAGAACCCCGGCGGCGCCGGTGGGGGCGTGGCCCGCTATCCCGGTGCTGGCCGGAAGCTTGCGGCCAAGATCGCCGTCCGGGGACAGGAACCCCAATTCCTGGTACACCGCGGAGCGGGCCTGGTTGAAATCCGGGTACCAGGAAAGAATGTCCGCCAGGTAAAACCAGGTGCGCACCACGTCCCGGTAGGTGGCGCCCTGTTCCCTGAGGATGCGGTTTGCCGTGGTTAACAGCCGCCGGGCCTGGAGGGGAGGAAGGTTCCAGCCGTTGTTCCCGGAACTCAGTCCCTGGAGGTTTTGCAGGATGAGGGTAGTATGGCCCTGCCGCAGCCAACCCCGGCCCACCGGCCAGCCTTGATGGCGGATGGTCCAGATCCGGTCGGTGGACTCGCATTTTTGGACGGCTCGAATGATAACCCCGGAGAGGCCCTTGCCCCAGGGGGGATGCCCCTGGATATAAGTAAGGGGTCCGTCCGCTTCCAAACCCTGGGACTGGAAAATGCGTCTCCGCAGGGCCCTGACTGTGGGCCACACCGCCAGACTTCCGAAGACTCGTTCATGAAGGATCTGGAGATCACGTTTCCTCAGTTCCTGGGCAATCTGTTCATAGGCTGCCGCAGCGCTCTGGGGGGCTTTGTGCCCCAAGGCCCCGGCGGCCACCAGATACGCCTGACCCCGGCCCGCCTCGGTGACGCAGACCGTGGCGGCCGCCTGGCTGATGCCGCGCAGGCTCGAAACGGGCTTCTGGCCGCCTTTAAAAATCACTAATGGCAGGGATGGCGCCTTTTCCCCTGAAGGAATGACGGGTTCCGGGTCCATGGGGAAACCTCCCGATAAACTTGATCAACTTGCTGAATGACCTAAACTTTTTCTTTTTTCCTTACCCAATCCCATTCCCAGATCTTGCCGCCTTTAATGGGCCATCTTGGTCAAACCGAACGTCAGGGTTGCAAAGAAAGACTGTCCATTGAGGCGGTTGGTGGTGGACAATTCATCGTAATACCGCAGGCTCAGGCCGATGGGACGTTTACCGATCATGCCGTTAAAGGTGAGGCAGGGCCCGATGGCCAGGGCCTGCCCCTGAAAGGCCCCCAGCCTGGCCCCGGCTCCGGTGTCCCCGGTCACCTGCTGGTAGAAGTAGCCGGCCAGGCCCACCGCCAGCCACTTGGTGAAATGCTGACCCGCAAACCATTCTATATGCAGCTCCTGGCCGGACAGGTACTTGGTGGCATAGTTGCGCAGGTTAATGGTGTACCCCATGGCCATGGACAATTCCGTGCCGATTTTGGGGTTAAGCCAGGTGACCGCCACCATGGGCTCCACAGCCCAGCGGTTCAGGCCGGTGTTGAGGATCCGGTCGGAATTGTAATCCCCCACGGGCACATAGATATTGCCGAGGGCCATGATGTGCAGGTTGTTCTTGTGCCAGCCCAGGATGATGGGGGTTATGGTCAGGTCGCTGACACTGGTGCGGTCGCCCTCACGGGAACGGCTGATGGTGTTGGCAAACTCCACCTTCCCTTTGATGAAGGTGTTGGCCACCGCCCCCCAGATGACAGCCAGGCCGTAGTTGGCCCCGAAAATTTTGTTGGGGGAGACATAGGTGAAGTTAATCAGATCGATGAGGTAGCGGCCGCGGATATCGGCCTCGATGCGCTTGGCCAGGGGGATTTGAGGGGCCGTCCCCTGATAGGCGTAAAAATCATTGCGCAGGTAAAAACCGGGAGGCGGCATAAAACCCGCCATGGAACTGTTGTAGCCCAGGGGATAAACGCCCATACCGTTCTCCGCAGCCTGGGCGCCAGGCGCCGGCAGCAATACCGCCAATGCCACCAGGATCAGCAGGACTTTTGTAAAAAACTGTGAATCCAAATGCTTGCCATTCATACTATTCTCCTTTCTCATGGTTGCCCCCGACCGACTCATTTGCCTTTCTCTTGAGAGATGACCTGCTTCAACCCCGGTGGAAATTTTAACCAGGGATAACCCTTGCTCCCCAGGTCATAGCCCCTATTGAACAATTGATTCATATAGTTGCGGTCAAACTCCTCTGCTGCCCTGGTTGCCAGCCGCCCGGGGTCTGACCTTGCTTCGCTTGGCTGAGAACTCCATGGCCAAGGTCTGCCCCCTATCAAGCCCCGGGCTTTTGGCGGTTGCTCCCTTATGCCTACTTCAAGACGACCGACTGGTGAATCTCCACCCGCCGGGCTTCGGCAGCCGATGCTGTAGCGCTGGCGCCGTTAATTTCGTGGAACAATGGCGGCTTCAAGATAATGATCTCCTCCGCCAGGCCTGCTGATACCAGAGCATCACGGACGGCCTGGGCCCGTTCTCTTAACGCCTCAGCAAACGGCCAAAATCAGGCCCCAGCCCCTGCTTTAAGAGTTCTAAGAGATCTACGTCCACACTCCCACCCTGGGGAAATAACCGGTTCCCAAGGTATGCTTGGGAACCAGATCGTTTAAAGAAAAAAACATCGGCAAAATGCCCAGGGATCTAACGGTTTGATCCTATGGTTTGCTGGTTTTATCCACTTCCTGGGTCAACTGCTTCAAGGAGTCATCCAGGCTGGCCTTCAGGTCGTCCCAGGCTTTGCCGCTGGCTTCTTTGGAACCTGAAAGGAGTTTTGTAATTGCCGCCTGTTTTTCCAGCAAGAGATTAAGGGCCGCCTGGAGTTTTGCTTTGGTCTCAGGCTTCGCGGTCGCCATCAGGGCCTTGAGGTCATCGATCTTCTTATTGAGGCCCTGCAGGCGATCGGTATAATTCTGGAGGAACATGTCCTTCTGCTGCTGCCAGAAAAGTAAGCTGACATTCAGCACTCCGGCTTTATTAATTTCCACCCGCCGGGCTTCGGCGTCCGTGCCCGTGCCGGTGGTGCCGACGACGGTGTGGAGCAGAGGCGCTGTCAAGTTGATGGTCTCTACGGTCAAGCCTTCCGCCACCAGAGCGTCCTGGACGGCCTTGGCCCGATTTTTGGCAAGTTCAAGGTTTTTGTCAAAGTCGCCGGTCTTGTCGGTGTAGCCGGTGATATCGACTTTCAGCCCTTTTTCTTTGATGCAGGCCGCGGCTTCCTTGATAACCTTGAGACCTTCCGGGCCGATGGCCGCCTGGGCCACCTCAAAGTAAACCTTGGACGG
>JBAQHL010000012.1:0-8689 GCA_049288295.1 Desulfobaccales bacterium | reverse complement strand
GTCCCTGGCTGAGTTGGAGGAGATGGCCCTGAAGACACATCCCTCCCTACAAGTAGCTGGCGATGAAATCAAAAAAAGTGAAGCGGAACTCAGGATAGCCCGCCAGTATCCGAATCCGGAACTGGAGGGTGAGGTCAGCCGCCAGAAAGGTCTGGAAAACGGGAATTTCGGTGCGGGTTATTCCATCGGCCTGTCCCAGACTATCGAGTGGCCGGGACGCCGTCGTAAGAAGCAGGAGGCCGCCCGCTTCGGCGTCGACATGGCCCAGAATAAACTGACCCAGGAACAGGTCAATGTGCAGACCCGCTGCCGGGAGCTGTATTACCGGATCCTGGCCGGGGAGCAATTACTGAAGATCACCGCCGAAAACCTGGAGTCTGCCAAAAAACTCCTGGACATCGCCGAAAAACGGGTGCGTCTGGGTGAAAGCCGCCCCATTGAGCTGGTCAAGGCCAGGGTGGAATTCCTGAACCTGGAACGGGAGCATGACAAGGCCAGGGCCTCTCTTATGGGAGACCGCCAGGCCCTGCGGCTTTTCCTGGAAAAGGGGCTGCCGCCGGATTTCAACCTGGCCGGGGAGGGTGAAGCGGTGGAGGCCCTGATCCCCATGGGGCGCTGGCAGGAGGCCGCGTTGGCGGTCCATCCCATGCTGGCCGCCCAGGAGGCCCAGGTCCGCCAGGCCGAAAGCACCCTGGGCGCGGAGCGCCTGGCGGCCTGGAAGCCCGATGTCACGGTAAAAGCCTTTCACACCCGGGAGGTGGACTTGCAGGCCACCGGCGGGGGCGTAAGCTTCCCCATTCCCTTGTGGAACCGCAAAAAAGGAGAAGTGGACCGGGCCGCAGCCAGCAAAAAACAGGCCGAATCTGAACTCCAGCTCTTGAGGCAAGACTTGGCCGCGAAAATCGCGGCGCAATACAACCTCTATGAAACCGCCCGCCGGCAGGTGCAATCCTTCCAGAGCGCCATCCTGAAAGAAGCGGCGGAATCCCTCCGGGTGGCGCAATTCGCCTATGAACACGGGGAAACCAGCCTGTTGGAGTTGTTGGATTCCCGGCGAGTCTACCGTACCACGGAACAGGACTACTACAGCGCTCTGCTGGACTACCGCCTGGCCCGGGTGGAACTTTGGCGAGTGACCGGTGGAGGTGTCAAATGATGAGCCTGATTTTCAACAGAACCTGGTGGCTGGTGCTCGTCGTGGCTGTTCTCATGGCGGCAGTCAGCCAAGGGTGGCCGGCGTCCAAGCAGCCCGGACACGATCATCATGAAGGTCACGACCATGCCGCGCACGGTGAACACAAAGAGGTTGAAGCGCCTTGTCCGGGTCAGGTGAAGCTTGCTCCAGAGGCGGTGAAGCAGGCGGGCATCACCACGGCCCCAGTCTTATCCGGCCCCCTGGACAACCGGCTAAGTTTCACGGGGGAGTTGGCCTTCAATGAGGAACGGTTGGCCAAAATCAGGACCCGGGTGCCGGGCCGGGTTGTGAAGATTGCGGCGGACTATGGACAGGTGGTGAAACCGGGCGTGGTTCTGGCGCTTATTGACAGTGTGGAACTGAGTCAGGCCCAGATGGCCTCACGGCAGGCCGCGGCTAAGTTTGACGCGGCGCAAAAGGCCTATGACCGGGCCCGCCAGCTCTATGAGGGCAAGGCCATCAGCCAGGCTGAACTTCAGGAGCGCCAGGCCCGGCTGGAAGTGGAGCGGGCTGACCTGGAAAATGCCCAGAACCGGCTGCGCCTCCTGGGGGCCGGCGGCGCGGCTTTTGGGTCTGCCGGCTCAGGGGCAATCTTCGCTCTGCGGAGCCCCATCGCTGGGCGGGTAGTGGACCGGAAGGTCACTCCCGGCCTGGTGGTCAAAGAAGACGAGGAGCTGTTTACCGTGGCCGACACCTCTACGTTATGGTGCTTTGTCCAGGTTCCCGAGAAGGATTTGCCGTCAGTGAAGCCGGGGGCGGAAGCGGCCATTACCGTAAGCACCTTGCCGGAAGCGGGATTCCCCGGCCGGGTGGATTACCTGGGTGACGTGGTGGATAAGGCCAGCCGGACTGTCCGGGCTCGCGTGCGGGTGGATAACCGGCAAAACCGCTTGAAGGCCGGGATGTTCGCCAATATCGCCGTGGGGGTGGGCCGGGGCACCGGCTTAAGCATTCCGGAAAGCGCGGTTTTGACCGCCAACGGCGAAGTCTTTGTCTTCGTGGAAATGGCGCCGGGCACGTACCAGAAGCAACTCGTCAAGACCAGAGCAAAAAGCGGCGGACGCGTGGAGGTGCTGGCAGGGCTGGATGCAAATGAGCCGGTAGTGGTGCAGGGAGGCTTCACCCTAAAATCCGAATTGGAAAAGGGCGCTTTCCAGGGATGCGGCAGTGGGCACTCCCATTAAACCGTGCCGCAAGGAGGATGGGAATGATTGACAGGGTTATCCAAACCTGCCTGCGGCATCGCTTCCTGGTGCTCATGGGCCTCCTGGGGCTCCTGGCTTACGGGACTTACGCAGCCATAAACCTCCAGGTGGACGCCTTCCCAGACGTCACCAATGTCCAGGTGCAGGTTTATACAACCTGGCCCGGCATGTCCCCCGAAGAAGTGGAAAAGCAGGTCACTTTTCCCATCGAGGTGCAGTTGGCGGGCCTCCCTGATATGACTGAGTTGCGCTCAATCTCGCGCTTCGGCTATTCACTCATTACCGCGGTTTTCGCCGACCACGTGGACCTCTATTTCGCCCGGCAACTGGTGTTGGAGCGCCTTATTGCCGCCAAAGAGAAATTGCCCAAGGGCTCTGATCCGGTCCTGGGGGCCATTGCCACGGGCTTGAGCGAAATCTACCAGTACACCCTGGAAGAAGAAAACGCCCCGCCTCCCGCCTCACCCGGCGAGGAGACCGCCCGACTCATGCGCCTGCGCACCATTCAGGACGCCATGGTGAGGCCCCTCCTGAAAACCGTGCCCGGCGTCACCGACATCAACTCCTTTGGCGGTTACGTCCGCCAGTACCAGGTGCAGGTGGACCCGGACAAGCTCCGCAAGTTCGATCTCAATCTGAAGCAGGTCTTTGCGGCCCTGGCCGCCAACAACGCCAACGCCGGCGGCAACGTCCTGGTAAGGGGGAGTGAGCAAGCCTTGGTGCGGGGTCTGGGGTTGATGCAGACCATCCAGGATATTGAAGCCGTGGTCTTAAAGGAAGTAAACGGCACCCCAGTCCTGGTCAAGGATGTGGCCGCGGTGACTGAAGGCCCAGCCAGCCGTTGGGGGGCAGTGCTCAAGGATGGCAAGCGTGAGGAAGTTGCCGGTATCGTCCTTATGATCCGGGGCGGCAGCGGCCGGGAGGTGGTGGGCGCGGTCAAGGAAAAGGTGGCGCAGTTAAATGCCGGGGGCATCCTCCCTGAAGGCATTACCCTCAAGGCCTTTTATGACCGCACCGGCCTGGTGCGGAATTGCATCAGCACCGTGGGCTGGGCCATAGCCGAGGGCGTCTTCCTGGTGATTCTGGTGGTGTACCTGTTCCTCCGCAGTTTGCGGGGGTCGCTGGTCATTGCCCTCACCCTGCCCCTGGTGGCCCTGGCCACCTTTATCGCCATGCGGCAGGTGGGGCTGTCGGCCAATCTCATGAGCCTGGGGGGATTAGCCATATCCATCGGCATGATCGTGGACAGCGCCATCATTCAGGTGGAAAACGTCATGCATCACCTGGGGGAGATGAAGCCTGGCGGCAACTTTGGCCGCACGGTGCTGGACGCCGTCCTGGAGGTGCGCAAACCCAGCCTCTTTGGAGAACTGATCATCGCCCTGACCTTTCTGCCCATCATGACCCTCCAGGGCATGGAGGGTAAGATGTTCGCCCCCCTGGCCTTCACCGTGGTCATCGCCCTCCTGGCCTCCCTGGCGCTTTCCATAGTCGCCATCCCATCTTTGTGCTCTTACCTCCTGAAAGCTGCCCCGGAGCGGGTCAGCATACTGATGCAGGCAGCCCAGCGGGTGTATCGTCCTGTGCTGTCTTTGGCCCTGGCAAACCGCCAGACGGTCCTGTTGGGCGCCGGAGGCCTCTTGCTGCTGTCTCTGGCCGCAGTACCCTTTCTGGGCACCGAGTTTATCCCCCGGCTGGATGAAGGCTACATCACCAATATCACCATCCGCCTACCCTCGGTCTCCCTGCCCCAGTCCGTAGAGATGGAGCGCCAGATGCAGCAGGCCCTCCTGAAATTTCCCGAAGTGGAGTCCGTGGTCTCCAAGATCGGGGCTGCGGAGATCGCCACGGAAGCCCACGGGGTGGAATCCAGCGAACCCATTGTCACCCTCAAACCCCGGAGTCAGTGGCGCACCGCCAGCACTATGGAAGAGTTGATCGCCAAGATGCGGATGGAATTGGAAAAGATTCCCGGCATGGCCTACAACTTCTCCCAGCCCATCGCCCACCGGGTGGACCATCTGATTTCCGGGGTCAAGTCCCAGGTGGCGGTGAAGATCTTCGGGGACGACATGCATCTGCTCCGGGACAAGGGTGAAGAGGCGGCCGCCCTCCTGAGGACGGTGCCGGGCGTCACCGACCTGCAGATAGAGCAGGTGGCCGGCCTGCCCAACCTCAACATCAAGATCGACCGCGCCAAGATTTCCCGCTACGGCCTCAACGTGGCTGACGTGCAGGAAGTCATTGAAACGGCCATTGGCGGTAAGGCGGCTACTGAGATCATCGAGGGCCAGGTGAGGGTCGAAGTGGTGGTGCGTTTCCCGGAAGAACGGCGCAACAGTGCCGAAGCCATCGGCAACATTCTGGTGGCCACCCCGGAGGGAGGGTCTGTGCCCCTGTCGGAGTTGGCCGAGATCACCCTGGCCGAGGGGCCGGTGCAGGTCAGCCGGGATAATGCCCGCCGCCGTCTCGTGGTAGAGTTCAATATCAAGGGACGGGACACCGGCAGTGTGGTGGCCGACGGCCAAAGGCTGCTGTCATCCCGCCTGTCTCTGCCGCCGGGATACTATACCACTTGGGGTGGCATTTTCGAGAATCAGGAACGGGCCATGCAGCGGCTCCTGCTCATCGTGCCCGTCACCCTGGTCCTGATTTACCTGCTGCTTTTCATGACATTCGGGTCTCTCCGTTACGCCACTTTGATCATGCTGAACCTGCCCCTGGCCCTGGCAGGCGGCATCCTGGGATTGCTGGTCACCGGCCAGTATCTCAGCGTCCCGGCCGCGGTGGGATTTATAGCCCTCTTCGGGGTGGCGGTGCTGAACGGCGTGGTCCTGGTTTCTCAAATCAACCAGCTGCGCCAGGAAGGGTTGCCCCTGGACGACGCGGTGCTGGCAGGATGCGAGCGGCGCCTCAGGCCGGTGCTGATGACCGCCCTGGTGGCTATCTTGGGTCTTATTCCTTTGCTTTTTGCCTCCGGGCCGGGTTCGGAGGTACAGCGGCCTTTGGCCGTGGTGGTGGTTTTCGGACTGTTTACCGCCACCTTGCTAACCCTTATCGTGATGCCGGTGCTCTACCAACGTTTTGCCGAGCGCCTGCCGGAAAAATTAGGAGAAGAAAGATGAGACAGTGGCGGCTGTTAATTATGGTTGTTCTGCTAGGCCTCCTGATGGCTTGCAGTGGTACCCTTCATGAACAAAGTTATCTGCAAAAATACAGTTACAAGGGCGGGAGAAGCCAGGGGTTCCGGAATACACCGTATCAAGTTTCCCAAGAGGACCATGCGTGTGTCTCCGGGAAGATCAGCGGGCGCATCACCCGTCTTCGGGTGGAGAGCCTGTCGTCGGATATCGAGCCGGGGCTGGCTGTGGACGTTCAAACTCCTGACCGGGGTCTGGTGCATGTCCATCTGGGACCCCTTTGGTTTTTGGAAAAGCGGGAGGCCGATCTAAAACCGGGGGATGAGGTGACCATCCAGGGATTTTGCTACAACCTGGCGGGGAAGGAAAGACTTCTTGCTTCTGAGGTCACGCACAAAGACCACTCTCTGAGTTTGCGTGACCCACAGGGCATTCCCTATTGGGAGGCCTGGCAGCGGCGCTGATTGGAAGAAATATGATCCAGGCGCGTCGGGATGATAGGTAATCGATCTTCTTGGCGCGCCTTTGCGATTCAAGTAGTGGTGCAGTTCTTGCCAGCCCTTGCAGTTATCATCCCAGACCTGTGTCCGGCCCTGCAGGCGAGGCCGCCTGTCTATTGTCTGCTTAGCCTTGGTCCGGCTGGGGAAGAATGTCTTTCTTTTCCTCGGCTTCGCAGGTTAGCGTCTTGCTCCGCCATAAACGCTGCACCAAGGTCTCCTCCTGCCTCAACTGACAGGGATCATGGCCGCAGATAGGACATACCGGCTCTTCACAGGGGTCCGCATGGATAAGAATGTCGGCCTGCCCACCGAAGTGGGCGTTGAGAATGCCCTCGAGTTCCTTCACCTCCCGGTGCACCTCAGCCAGGGTAAATTCCCGGGGCAAGATAAGGTGAAAATCCAGGAGCACCCTTCTACCCGCCCGCCGGGCCCGAAGACGGTGTATGTCGATCCAGGTGTCCTTGCGGTGTTGGGCCATTACCCGGGCGATTTCCTCCAGGAGTCCAGGCTCGGAAGTATCCATGAGCCCTTGAAAGGATTGGCGCATCAGCTTAGCCCCGGTGACCAGGATACTAACCGCCACCAGGATGGCCGCGGCGCTGTCCAGCCAATACCAGCCGGTGAACCACACCAGGCCAAGCCCCCCCAGTACCCCCAGGGAGGTCAGGACGTCAGTAAGGAGGTGCTGGCCGTCGGCCACCAAGGTTAAGGATTGGGTGCGTTTGCCGATTCTCATCAATCCCAGACCCAAAATCAAGTTGACCAGGGCCGCCAACAAGATCAGGAAGAGGCCGGTCTCGAGGCAAGGAATGGACTGAGGGTGTAGAAGCCGGGGCCAGGTCTTGACCATGATCCCACCCGCAGCCAGGATGATAAGAGCCCCTTCAAAACCTGCGGCGAAGTACTCGATCTTGCCGTGGCCGTAGGGGTGGGTTTCGTCCGGATGGCGGGCGGCCCACAAGATACTGACCACCGCGAAGGTGCTGGCCGCCACGTTGATGATGGACTCCAAAGCGTCGGAGAGAATGGCGCTGGACCCCGTCAGATAAGCGGCATAGAACTTGATGCCCAGAAGGGCGATCCCCACTGTGAGGGAAAGCCCCACTGCTATCAAGCGTAAGCGGAAATTGTCAGCTGTCGAAACCTGCATGGGAGGTGGTTAATCTTTCGCAGCCAGCCGGATAAGGCCTGGCCTTGGGGAACTCTATCACGGTGCCTCACGCTTTTTCAGGAAAAACATCTTGCGCCAGCGATCATCTCCCGCCAGGGCATGGAGGATGACCGCGAACACATGTACGGCCAGGAACAGGGGAACCAGCCATTCCCCGATTTCATGAAGTTCCTTCACAAGCCGCATGGGGCCATGGGCTTTCTGGCCCGGCATCAGGAAGAGGAACATCAAAAACCCGGTAACCGTCATCCAGGTGAAAACCGCCAGCCCCAAGGACTCCCAGAGGGCGGCCAGGCCCTGGTGGGGCCCACGCTCGGGCAACTTCAAAGTGAAAAGGCCGCGCATATCCTCCAGGACCATCTTCAGCCGTTCCGGGGTATATGGCACCCAATTGGCAAAGCGGGCCTGTTCAGGGCCCATGAAGCCATGGAATAAGCGCGCTCCCACAAACAGGGCAGTCCCCATACCCAGCATTTTGTGAACTGTATAACCCAGGTGCTTGATCCTCTTGTAGTCTCCCGCCCAGTCCCCGGTGAGCCAGGCCAACACCCCGAACATCATAAGGCCGAAATGGAGGAATATGGTAAAGCTATCCAATTCCTCTGTCGTGCTGGAGTTTTTTGACTGCTTCATTTAGAGTCACCTACATGTTCTTGATCTGAAGATGTATTAGCCGTAATTTTCTTATGAAAGCGGTGATCACCACCTTTTCTATAATAAACAAAAAGGCAAGGCAAAGCGACCCTGCCTCTTTGTCGATCAGAGAAGATGAGAGAATATGGCTGGGTGATTTTAAAAAAATTGGCGTCTCAGGGCCAGGAGTCCTAACAGCCCTCCGCTCACCATCCAGAAGGTCCCGGGCAGGGGGGCGTGGGAAAAGCTCATGTTGTCCAGTTTATAGGTTTGCTGATTGTCGCCAAGCCCTCCTATCAACCGTACCGAGGTGAATTTGGCCTCCGAGATAAATCCCCAAAACTGAAAACCTTCCACCCCGGAAAGCAGGGAGCCTATGTAGGTATAAACATCCGGGTTTTCCAGATCATTCATATATACCTTGAGACTGTTTCCGGAGCCGCCGGGCCCCCCCAAATCCCAATCCCCGCCATAGGCTATGAAATTCCCGCCGATTTTCGCAGGGTCAAAATACCAGGTGGTGCCGGGGGCATTTTGACTCGTCGATTTAAGGGAGTCATGGAAATACCCATTTGCAATTTTTGCCGATTCTGAACCGATATAGCTTAGGCCGTCGTTCAGTTTTTTGTCGTTAAAGTCCTCGACCATGACCTCTTTGCCATGGGCACTGGCCCAGGCGGCCTTATCCGTAAACACCGTTAAAGCATTGGCCGAGACCGGTGGCCCGGCTTCCGGCAGTATGTCTGGAGCGCCGTCGTGTCTTACAATGTCTTGGTTTTGGGCATGTTGCTGCAGACGCCGTAAGGCGGACCCATCCAGGGCTTCCCGGCCAGGGGAGAGGTCTG
>JBAQHL010000011.1:0-1510 GCA_049288295.1 Desulfobaccales bacterium | reverse complement strand
CTTTTTTTCTGCCCCTCCTGAATCCCCGGAAGCGCTAAACTCCGGGGGTGTGGGGGCAGAGCCCCCACTTATGGCCTTACTCTGGTAAAGTTCGGTGCATGACCACCTCCATGGCTTTGTAGTAGTCCCTTTTGACCTTGAGGTTGGAGACCTTGCAATAGCGCTGGGTGGTAGTAATCCAGGTGTGCCCCAGGAGATCCTGGATGGTGGCCAGGTCCGCATCGGCATTGAGCAGCTGGGTGGCCATGGTGTGCCGCAGGTGATGGCAGGACGCGGTTACCTTGGTCTTGCGGGCATAGTATTCCAGGCGTTTCTGGATGCCTCGCACGGACAGGGGCTTGCCGATGTAAGGACCCTTTTCCACCAAAAAGACCTGCCTGGCCTTGACCCGGGGCCGGCGCTGCAGGTACTCCGTCAGGGCCCGGTGGGTATCCGGGCTGACATACACCACCCGGTCCTTGCCGCCCTTGCCGTGGTGGACGTGGACCCGGCCCCTGGTCAGGTCCAGGGCTTCCAGGGTCAGGTTCGCCACCTCTTCCACCCGCAGGCCACTGCGCAGCATAAGCAAGAAGAGGGCCTGGTCCCGGGGCCGCTTGATGGCGCCGAACAGGGTGGTCAGTTCCTCCTCTTTGAGACAGCGGGGCAAGGGCTTGGGGAGCCGCAAGGCCTGGCCCCGTCTCACCGGGGTGCCCACCTCGATCCCCTCCTCGTGGGCCAGGTAGTCATAAAACCGCCGGATGCTGAGGAGGTGATAGTTGATGGTGCTGGGTTTAAGCCGCTTCTCCAGAAGATGGTCGATATAGGCCAGGACTTTGACCGGGGTCGCCTCCTCCAGGGGCACATCCAGCCATACCACAAAATGCTTCACGCGGTTCAGGTAATTTTTAACCGTGTGGGGCGAGTGGTTGCGCCTCTTGAGAAAGCGCCGGAAGTTCACGATCGCATCGATAATGGCCATGGATTTCCCCCTTTTCGATCCTTGCCATGGCCCGGAAGTATTCCTCCTCCCGGGTCCTGTCCGTCAGCCTGGCGTAGCGCCGGGTCATCTCCAGCTTGGCGTGGCCCAGCAACTGCTGCAGACATTCCAGACGCAGGCCGGCATTGAGGAGTTCGCTGGCAAAGGTGTGCCTGAGACAGTGCAGGGAATAACCCTTCTGGGACAGACCGGCTTTGCTGAGATACTTCAGAAACATGACCCGGGCCGCCGTGTAGCTCAGGCTGTCCCGGCCCCGGCCATGGAAGAGCTGCTGCCGGTGCGGGTCCCTCTCCGCCAGCCAGGCCTGCAAGGGCTCCCGGGCATCATCGCTGAAATAGACCACCCGGCCGACCTGGGTCTTCTCCGCCTGATAGATCAGAATCTTCCGTTCCCTGAGGTTCAGGTCGTTGACCGTGGCGCTGAGCAACTCCCCGATGCGCATGCCGGTTCTGAGCAAGAGCAGCACCATGGCCCGGTCCCGGACCTTTGCCACCACGGCCAGCAGCTGCTTGACGTCCTCCGGGTCCATGGCCC
>JBAQHL010000010.1:0-3030 GCA_049288295.1 Desulfobaccales bacterium | reverse complement strand
GCGTCTTCGTAGGTTTGCCGGGCTTTTTGGCGATCCATGACCTCAGCGTCAATTACCCGGTTGCCCACGGTCATGCGCATGGCGTGGACTGCGGCTCGGGTGGACCCGGGGAAAACGTAAATGGCCTCCAGGGTCTTTTTGCCCTGGTTCTTGTAAACTTGGGTCACGGCGACGTCGGCCACCTTCCCGGCGATCTTAACCTCGGCAGTGGTGCTTTTCAGGGGCAGGGTGTCTTTTTCCGGGTCATCGCTTATGACCACAAAATAGGGGGACAAAGTTTTATCCTCTGGTTTCCCGCCCTCGGGCCCGGCCACCTGGGACAGTGGTTTAAGGGCCAAAACCGCGAGGCAGCCAACAAGGACAGCCATGGCCCAGAGTAGGGAAAAGCCTTTCCGTTTCATGATCTTGTTCATTTTTCCCCTTTTCATAAGAATGAAGTTAGGCCTAAATCCCGGCTGGAAAACCGGCCTTAACCCGGCCGGCTCGCCTTTGCCGGCAGGACCCGCGGGCAACCTCACGGCGGGTGCCCTTTACCAGATTAGAACAAGAAGTTTGGGTAATGTTAAGATGGTTCTCTGATTCGCTGCGGCCTTTGAAAGAAAGAATCGGCACGATGAAAATTAAAAAAAGTCATCCCTCCTCTGGTTCCAAGCCCCCGCTTGGGGACCGTTCTGATAAGTTTCGAGTTTCGAGCTGTACGGTGCATCTTACGAAACGTGATTTCTGCTTTTGGCTGCATTTACTTACCGCCTTAGGGCATGGCAAGCCATGCCTGCACTTCCCCTCCCGATCTATTAGCGCGGTAGGACGGGCTTCCAGCCCGTCCAGGCACAGAGCCGTAGGGCGGGGAAGCGCAGCGCATCCCGCCTTCAGGCGTTCGACCCGACCGGCTGGCGGGTACGGAGGCCCGCCCTACCATGATTTTCACACGTTTTTGAGAAAGCCAACGGCTCATGAGCGACTGCTCTGAAAAGTTCCCCGGGGTGGCCCAATCCGGGGTATAATGGTTTAGCCTGTGCTACCCCAATCTTTTTTTAGGGGGGAAGCTCCGGGGGGTGAAGTTGCCAGGGCCAGGCAGAGCCTGGCATCCAAGTGCGTCCCCGGAGATGAGAAAACGATATATTTCTACCGGACAACATTGATTTCATTGAGCCTTAGGATTCATCCCCGGGCCTTTCCCTGCCAGGATTTTTATTTGACAGATTTTCCTCAGAGGAATATATTTCATCACAATGGCGGTGTAGCTCAGTCGGTTAGAGCATGCGGCTCATATCCGCAGCGTCCGGGGTTCGAATCCCTGCACCGCCACCAGGTTTATTAACCTTATCTTGAAGGGGGGGGAAATGAAGAAAATTGCAGTATGGGGAGTCGCTTGCCTTTTTGCCCTGAGCCTTGCAGGGGACGGCTGGGCCCAAAGGGAGGAAAAGGCCACCGAGATCACGCCGCCCATGATGGAAAGCCCGTCAACCGCTCCGGCTGAAAAGGCCGTAGCGCCCGAGAGTATTAAAAAGACCAGTAAACGGAAGGCCTCAACAAAGGCCAAGAAACAAACCACCTGTAAAAGAACTGTCAAAAACAAGAAAAAGGCCAGAACAGCTAAAAAGGTTGTGTAAGCTACCCTCCATGATTTAGCCAGTTTTTAACCGGGGAGGCGATTCCGGGGAGGGAATCGTTTCCCCGGTGCCTTATCCAGGGTTTGCCATAGCGAGGTATCTCCATGAAGCGACTTTTTGGATTTTTAACCACAGTGTTGTTCCTGAGCGGTCTTCCTGGTTCCGGCCTGGCCCAGAGTGTCGCCGGTATACCGCCCATGTTGGAAACCCAGCGCCCTTTGGCAATGCCGGACAGTCAACCGCAGCCCCAACCACCCCGGGTGGACTATAGCCCGCCGGTTGCCAGCCCTGCCAAAGCGGAAAAAACCAAAAAGGCGTCAGCAAAGAAAACAAACGCAGGCAAGGCCAAACTGGCTGACCAGAAAAAGCCCTCAAAAGCCGTCAAGAAAAAAGGGGAAACTGCAAAACCTCGGGGAAAGTCTGCGGCCAAGACCTCATGACGTTTCCTGTCAGTTGCCCATAAAAATTGTTACCTGAAAGGAGAGCGCCCATGAAAATCACCTTAAAAACCTGTTTGGTGGGATTAATCCTGGTCCTGGCCCTGGCCGGCCTGGCTCTGGCCCAGGGCATGCAGCCGGCTATGATAACCGGGACGCATTGGAAAGAGGCTTCTCCGGAAATGAAAACCGCCTACCTCAGGGGGGTGGGCAACATGGCTGATTTTGAGGTAGCCGTCATGGGAAAACAGCGGGCCGGCTGCCTCTCCCTCGGTTTGGTCAACGAATTAAAGGGCAAGAGCATCGAGAGCCTCAGTAAAGAAGTGGACAAGTTCTATAAGGACAATCCCGATAAAATGAACACCCCGGTGGTGGAGGCGTTGCTCAGACAATGCACCGCTTTGTGCAAACCGGGCGGTGCGGCTGCGCCCAAAAAGAAATAATCTCAGCGGCTTTGGCCGTGACTGGGCCCTGCTCCGGGAAAAACGGCTTGCACTTTTGAAAAAACCTCTCTATCATGAAAAAAGAGGGAAAATAATCACCAATCTTAATTGGCCATCCTGCAGACATGGGGAGATGATCGCAGGGTGGCTCCTACAAACAGGGGGGAGGCTATGAAAAAATTCATCGTGTTCTTCATGGTTGCTACTCTGGTGGTCACCGGTTGTGCAGGCATGTCCACCACGGAACAGCGGGTGTTGAGTGGCGGCGCCATCGGCGCCGGCAGCGGGGCCCTTATCGGCTGGGCCGCCGGCAATCCCGCCGTGGGCGCGGCAGTGGGCGCCGGCGCTGGCGCTCTGGGCGGTTATATCTACGACAGGGTTGACCGGGGCCGCAGCAGCGAATAACAACCCACCAAACGCCCTGCTTGCATGGGCCAGCCGGTTCCTCCAGGCCGACTGGCCCTTACTTTTTGGTTAATAATATAGAGGTGTGGGTTATAGGAGGCTTTTTTCAAGTTGCCCGATGTTGTGCAGGTC
>JBAQHL010000009.1:0-3714 GCA_049288295.1 Desulfobaccales bacterium | reverse complement strand
GCCCCTGAACAGCCTGGAGGGCTTCGTGCGCCAGGTCCTGGGCTGGCGGGAGTATGTCCGGGCCGTCTACCTGCTGGCCGGAGAGGGTCAGCGCCGCGCCAATTTTTTTGGCCACACCCACCCCCTGCCTCCGGGTTTTTATGAGGGCACCACCGGCATTCCGCCCCTCGATACGGTAATCCAGAGGGTGTTGGCCACCGGCTACGCCCACCACATCGAGCGCCTCATGGTTTTGGGTAATTTTTTGTTATTGTGCGAAGTGGACCCCCGGGAAGTGTACCGCTGGTTCATGGACCTGTTCATCGACTCCTATGACTGGGTCATGGTGCCCAATGTTTTCGGCATGAGCCAGTTTGCGGACGGCGGCCTGATGATGACCAAGCCCTACTTCAGTTCCAGCAATTATCTCAGGAAGATGAGCGACTTTCCCGAAGGGGACTGGTGCGGTTTGTGGGATGCCCTGTACTGGCGTTTTGTGGGGAAAAACCAGGATTACCTGGCAAAAAACCCGCGCCTGGTCCCCATGCTGCGGTATCTTGACCGCCTGACCCCCGAAAAGCGGCGAACCCTTCTGAAAACTGCGGAAGATTTCCTGCAAACCTGGTGAGCACTGCTCACTAACCTTCCCGGGCCTTTTTCAGCATGGCAATGGGCTTGGCCATATCCAGGATATGGGTGTGGACCAGGGCCAGCGAGCTGCCCGGCATGCCCATCATGAGATGGCAGGGACCCAGCGCGGCCTTGATGCGGCAGCCCAGGCCCAGGAAGGTAACGTTGGGTATGCCCGTAAGTAACGGCAGTGCGGTGATATCGGCGCAGCCCCCCAAGGCCCCCCCGGATTGGGGCAGGTCCATGCGGCCGCCCCGCTCATAGTTCACCGCGTACAACAGCCACATGACCTGCTCGCTGTCGGCGGTGAAGACCACGATTCGGGGCGTTGCCGCAAAAGTGGCCAGGGGCGCCACCAGCGCGGCCCTGGTCTTGCCTTTCTCCAGGAAAGTGGACTCCCGGATGGTGGCCGCGGAAGCCTCCTCGGTCTCGAACAGCCCCACCCCGTATTTCTCCAGAACCCCATCATCCAGGAAGCGCTCCAGATCGTCGGATTCAAAACCCAGGACCGAGGTGCCGAGTTTGCAGCCCTGGTGCTCCCGGTCCAGGAGCAGCACCCGGCCTTTCCCGGCCAGAGCCAGGGCCTGGCAATAGCTCTTGAGATTGTCGCTGGTGAAGGCGAGGCCTGGGGGCAGAAAGTCGCCTTCCCGGTAAAGGGTGACTCCCACCGGCTGGTATTGGAGGTCCAGACTGGCAACTAAATCATGAGCAATGGTTTTCAAATCAGCCATAAGCAACTCCCGGGTTGGTATTAATAAGTCAGCCTCCTGCAAAATTGTCCTTCCAAAAAAAGAATTGTCATTCTGAGGGAGCGAAGCGACTGAAGAATCTAGATCCTTCGCTCCGCTCAGGATGACAAAAAACGAGTTTTGAAACAACCTCAAGTTTAAAGAAGATTATCGGATGAGATTACCGCCGGGCAAGAGTTTTTCTTTTTCAGTTTTATTTAGATTGCCGGTGGCGGATAAAGACCTGGGTAACCATGACATCGGTGCCTCTCGCAGCTACACCCACCCCGATGTCGGTAAAACCCGGGTGGAGGAGATTTTGGCGGTGGCCCGGGCTGGACATCCAATTATCCACGATGATGCGGGCCAACTGCCTGGGGTCCCCTTGTTGGCGGCCGGAACTGGTCCAGATGTTTTCTCCCGTCATGGACAGGGGAAACCGGCTGCCGGCCACAATGCGTTCATGGGGTGAGCGGCCCTCAGGGTTGTTGTGAGAAAAATAGTTTCTCACCAGCATGTCGGCGCTGTGGGCCCGGGCCACGTCACACAGGGAATTCTCCCAGGTCAGGGGGGAGACGCCGTTTTTTTGCCGTACTTCATTGGTGAAGCGGTAAATCGTCCTCTCCAGGTCCGAAAGGTAGGAAACTCCTCTGGCATAAGGGCCGGGCGGCCGCCGGGCGCTCAGGGTCTGGGTCGAGGAAAGGAGGAGGGCCAGAAAAACGGCGAAAATAATCCCTGATCTTATGTTTGAGTTCATGCCGGGACTTCCTTGACAAGGATTAGGGCGGGCCGCCCCGGGTTGCTTTTCCGGGGCCAACCGTAAGACAGGATACCACATTTTTTCTCTTTTTAAAGCGGTGATCTTACTCACAGATCACTCGCCCGCCCACACAGGTATGGACAAGAGCAGGAGTGGTTGACATACGGGTGCTCTTGTGGCATGGTGAAAAAAAGACTGAACCGGAGGCCCCTGGATTGAGGCCGGCAGTGGTTCAAGACCCAACACCCCGAGTGGCCCGGCGAAACCGGGAGGCCGGAAAAGGCCTAAATCACCGCTCGGGGTGCCTTTTTTTGGCACAACTGCTGTGCGTGGTCACATCCGCCCAAGCCCGGAATTTTTTTAGCTTGCTTCACATAATCGGCTGTTTCTAACGAACTTTGAACCTTGAACCTTGAACTTTGAAATTTTTTATGGGGGAGGGACCGGGCCATGAGAACCTTGGCCATCGCCAACCAGAAAGGGGGGAGCGGGAAGACCACCACCAGCGTCAATCTGGCCGCAGCCCTGGGGGAGCAGCACCGCCGGGTGCTGATGGTGGATCTGGACCCGCAACACTCGGCCACCTCCTGGTTCGGCATCAGGGATGCCGGCAAAGGAGTGCTGGGCATGTTCATGGATGGAGGCAGCCTTCTGGATTTTGTCCAGGAGACCGAGGCTACCGGGGTGGAGGTGGCGCCTTCTTCGGCCTGGCTGGTGGGGGTGGAAAAAATCCTGGCCGGGGAACTGGGGGCGGAGACCATCCTCAAGCGGCAGCTCGCCAAAGTGCCGGCGGACCGCTGGGATTATGTGCTGTTTGACTGCCCCCCCACTCTCGGCATTCTCACTGTCAACGCCCTGGCCGCGGTGAAGGAGCTGTTGGTGCCGGTGGAGGCCCATGTCATGGCCCTGGCCGGCCTGGCCCAACTGCTGCACACCGTGGAAGTGGTCCAGGAGCGCCTCAACCCGGAGCTCAAGGTTACCGGGGTTCTGGCCTGCCGGGTGGACAGCCGCACCCGCCATGCCCGGGAAGTGGTGGACATGCTGCGGGAGCGCTCCGGAGATTTGGTTTACGAAACGGTCATCCGGGAAAATATCCGGCTGGCTGAATGCCCCTCCTTCAGTCAACCCATCACCCGGTATGACTCGAAAAGCCCCGGAGCTGCGGACTACCGGGCTTTGGCCCAGGAAGTCATCCGCCAGGAAGGGAGGGACTAACATGGCAAGACGCCCCACCATCGGCAACAACCCCCTGGACCTTCTGGTGCAGGAGAGTCACCTGGATTCTGTGGTGCCCGATTTGGTGACCAGTCCCCCCCAAGGCCCAACCCCGCGGCCGGCAGGGGAGGACGATCTCCAGGCGCTCCTGGCGGCCCGGGAAAAAGAAAACCTGGCCCTGCGGCAAGAAGTGAATGAATTAAAGGAGCAGGTGGAGGAACTCAAAAAGCGTCTGGCCCAGGGAGAACCACGCTGGGTGGCGCTGCAAAGGCTGGGTGGGGGAGGGGGGTAGAGGGGCGGTGAACCCAAACTTCCGCTCCCAATCCCTTAACGCTTTAAGACCGGCAAGGCGGGCCAACGGCCCGCCTTGCCGGTCTCCCCTCAGCGGGTTGAGAGGGAGGT
>JBAQHL010000008.1:0-14160 GCA_049288295.1 Desulfobaccales bacterium | reverse complement strand
AGTCAAGACCGACCTTGAGCTGCGTGTTACGTTAATAATTTTTGCTTCGGGAAGATTCTCCCTCCCAGGAGCAAGGTTATCCGGCAATCTTCCGATTCCCCTAAAGTCCTTCGGTGGTGAGCTTGTACATCGGTTTTTTCTCTTCCGGCTTAAAGCTCTTGTTGTATTTTTCGTAAGCGTTGACCGCAGCATCGGGACTTTGTCCCCGGCTGACATAAACCGTTTGCCCGGCCGTGGGGTCCACCACCTGGCTGGCAAGATTGTGGGTCACGGACCGACCGTAGTCCAGTTTGGTGTTTTTGCCGCAGCAGCCCATGAGGCCTGCCAGGCACCACCCACCCAGGATCAAAGCCAGGATCCAGATTGCCATGGGGTATTTTTTGCTGTGCATTTCAGGCCTCCTTTACTTTACCGGCTGACGGCCGAAACCTGCGGGGACATTTCCTGGAGGCGCTTCCGGGAACTTCTGCTTTTTCCTTTTGCCTTCCAGGCAGCCCAATAAATAAAATTCAATGTCGTTAGGTTCCACATGGACATCGGTGGGCAGGCGGGCGGTCCCCTGGGCCATGGGCTTGACCAGGTGAGGCGTTACCAGGACCACCAGTTCTGTTTCGTTTTTCTGATAATTGCTGGAGCGGAACAGGGTGCCCAGGATGGGGATGGAGCCCAGCAGCGGAAATTTGTTGACTACGTTGCGGTGATTGTCAGAAAGCAGGCCGGCAATGGCGAAGGTTTGTCCGTCCTTGACTTCCACGTGGGTGGTCAGGCGCCGCACCCGCAAGCCCGGCACAACAAAGCCTGCGGCGCTGAAGGCCACCCCCTGGGTGAAATCCAGTTCCGAGACTTCGGGGGAAACCTTCATGGCGATCATATCGTTGTCCAGCACCGTGGGGGTGAAGTTTAACCCCACACCGAATTTTTTATACTCGATGGTGATGGTTTGGAACTGCTGGGGCACCGGCACCGGAAATTCACCGCCCGCCAGAAAGCTGGCTTCCTGACCGCTGGTGGTCACCAGATTGGGCTCGGCCAGGATGCGCCCCAGGCCTTGCTGTTTTAAGGCGTCAAAAAACATGGTCCACAGGACCGACCCGGTTCTCCAGCCGGCAATGGCGTTGATGCTCTGGCTGAATTGCTGGAGTATGGAGGTGCCTGCAAAATTCCGGGAGAAATCCGTGATGGTGGTGAGGTTGTTCAGCAAGCTCACCCCGAAGGATTGGCCGCTGCGATCAGCGGCGACAAAATTGACGCCCATGCGCCGGCCCACGCTGCGGTTGATCTCGGCCAACCGCACCTCGCACATCACCTGCTGCACCCCGCCGATGTTCAACAGGTTGATGACCCGTTCCTTCTTGCCGCCCACGGAGGCGGCGGCCAGACTGATGGCGGTCTGCTGGGCCACGGGGCCGGAGACCTCGCCGGTAAGGACTATGCTTTCATCTGCGGCCATCACCCCGATCTTCTCCTTGGGGAGCACCTGGGCCAGGTTTTCCTTGAGCAGGCCGACGTCGGCTTCCACCGTCACCCGGGCCGAAGAGAATCGCCCCCGGCCCCAGACGCTCAGATTAGTGGTCCCTGGGGCTAAACCGTTGACGTAAACTTCCTGGGGGCTGGTAAGGATAATATCGGCTACCTCGGGATTGGCCACCGAGATGCGGGTGATGGCAAAAGGAAGGCGCAGGACCTTGGATTGCCCCGCTTTTAGCCGCAAACTCTGGGTGATCTCCTGGTCGCGCACACTCCCCAGGGGATCCGCCCCCCATACCCGCGGGGTCAGGAGGCCGAAAACCGCCAGCATCAGAAGGATGATGCCCATTATCCCCCCGATACCCTCCCAGGTTCCCACACCTTGAAGTCTCCTTCTTCTAACCATGATCTTTTCCCCCTAACTCTGAAAAACGGTTACCAGTCTCTTATTCCTCAGGCCTCCCAAGCTAATTTCCCTAAAACATCAGCCTGCTGATGCTCCTCACCTGAAACGCAACCTTCTGTGATGCCTATGATTTCTATCGACAGCCGCAATCTGCGAATTGATGATCAAGCCAATGGAAGGACAGCATCCGATACCTATGCTAAGAGGTATTTTTTCGGATGTAAAGAAAATTTTAACCCAGGTTAAATAATTCATTTTGGTTATTGATGCCTTCGGAACTTTTTTTAAAAACTTTAAAAAAATAACTGGTTTAGTTAATTTAATATTTATTTTCTTGAGTTATAAGAAATGGCTGGATAGCTCTGGGTTTCTTTGCTGTAAGTTATGGAGGGCGTTCTGGAAACAGAGGAGGGGAAGGCGTGATACAGTTCGCTTTGGCGCGGTGCAATTCTTGAGCAAGAGGGCGTTGGTGAGGACCATCACGTGGATCTGGTCAAATGTTAAAAGATAATCCACCACCCCCTACATAAATGGGTATGCCCTGGAAATCGAACCTGGTCCAAAGCTCACGTTGAAAATTCATGGGTTTGGCCGAGCCTATCCTCACCGTTTAGCAGGCCTCGCCCTCGGCCGGGTACCTTGCCGGCGAGGAGGCTTCGAAAAACGACAAGGGTCAGAGACGGAGATCAGGATTACTTTTCTTGACGAACCTTTCCGGCTGGCGGATGAACTCGTTTTTGCAGAGCTCGGAGCAAAAATAGTAGGTTACATCTTCAAAGTCATACATGAACTGGCCGTGTTGCGCTGCCAAATCCAGATTGCACACGGGGTCAACCGTACAGATGGGTTTTTCTTGTTCAGCCATGGCAGGTCTCCTAGTGAATATCCTTTCTTAAACGATAAGGTCTTTTTTCGAGGATTCCACGTGGCTGATATGAAACAAGAAGGTTTTTTGACAGGAGCGCCATCGGGAAGTGGCAGACCTGCCCGGCCCGGGACTGCCGCCGGACCGGGCAAGGTGCTTTTCCTCAGCTGAGCAGCCGCACCGCTTCCCGGACCATCTGGTTGGTGTAGCCCCACTCGTTGTCATACCAGGTCATGATCTTCAGGAGGTCGCCGTCCACCACCTGGGTCATGCTGAGTTCCACCAAGGAGGCGCGGGGGTCGGCAATGACATCGGAGGAGACCAGGGGGTCCTCGGCCACGCCCATGATGCCTTTATAGCGGGGGCTTTCCGCTTCTTTCCGGAGGATGTTGTTGACTTCCTCGGCAGTGGTGGATTTTTCCAGGACCATGACGATGTCGGCCATAGAGCCGCAGGGCACCGGGCCCCGCACCGCCACCCCGTCAAATTTACCTTTGTATTCGGGCAGGATGTCGGTGACGGCCTTGGCGGCGCCGGTGCTGGTGGGCACAAAGTTGGCGGCCCCGGCCCGGCCCCTCGCCCACTTCTTGGCGGGGCCGTCCACGATGGACTGGCTGGAGGTGTAGGCATGAATGGTGGTCATGGTGGCCTTTTTAATGCCCAGATGGCGGCCGATGACTTCCACGACCGGGGCGATGCAGTTGGTGGTGCAGGAGGCGCAGGAAAAGGCCTGCTCACCTGAGGGCGGCTTGGTGACGCCGTGGACGACGGTGCACATGACATCCTTCGGGGGAGCAGACAAAAGAACATATTGGGCGCCGGCCTGGAGGTGTTTCTGCAGACCCTCGGTGTTGGTGAACACCCCGGTGGACTCAAAAACGAGATTGATGCCCATGTCCTTCCAGGGAAGCTGGGCCGGGTCCTTGACGCTCAGAAATTTGATGGTCTGGCCGTCAATCGCCAAATTGCCGTCTTTTATTTCCACTTTGCGGTGATAGCGGCCGTAGACGGTGTCGTATTTCAGCAGGTAGACCAGGTTGTCCAGGGGCATAAGGTCGTTTACGGCCACCAGGTCCAGGTTGGTGTTGTCCAGGATGATTTTCAGAGCGGCCCGGCCGATGCGTCCCATGCCATTAATCGCCACTTTTGCCATAATTGCCTCCTTTGCGCCTTTGGTGCTGACAGGATGAGATTCACCAGGAAGGTGAGGGTGAGGTCATCGAGTTACATGTTTTCTACTTGAAGTGATTACAAGGGGTTAGCCAGTAAGAACACCACCGATTTATATAATATACATTATGATTACTAGTACGGTAAAGGGTTCTTAGGTCGGATTATGTTTAAAATTTTGGCTACTGCGTCTCAAGATTTCTGTGGGGAGCACCGAAGAACCCCTTAAAGGTGTCTTGGGCCGAGACATGCCGGAACTTTTCGGAGTAGGATTTCAGCGTTTTCTTCGGTCTCTAAATACCGTAAGATAATGCTCAACAAAATAATTTTTGCGCCGATGCTTTTGCCGGCGACGGATGCTCTGCATGAATGCGGGATCTCCTGCTGAGACCTGGGTGGTCACCGGCGGCGCCGGCTTTATCGGGGCCAACTTTGTGCTCATGGCCAGGGAGCAAAACGCGGCCCGGATAATTAACCTGGACAGTCTCACCTACGCCGGCAACCTCAGGAACCTGGCCGCGGTGGCCCATGATCCCCACCACGTTTTCGTGCGGGGAGACATTGCCGAGCGGGACATAGTGGGCCGGGTGTTGCGGGAGCATCAGCCCCGGGCCGTGGTGCACTTTGCCGCGGAAAGCCATGTGGACCGCTCGATTTATGGTCCCCAGGCCTTCATGACCACCAACGTCATGGGGACCTTCCATCTCCTGGAAGCGGTGCGGCAATACTGGGAGGGCATGCCGGGCCGCAGACAAGAAGATTTTCGTTTTCTCCACATCTCTACTGATGAAGTGTACGGGTCGTTGGGGCCTGATGACCCGGCGTTTTCCGAGACCACCCCGTACGCGCCCAACAGCCCCTATGCCGCGTCCAAGGCGGCCAGCGACCACCTGGTGCGGGCCTATCACCACACCTATGGGCTGCCCACCCTCATCACCAACTGTTCCAACAACTACGGGCCCTTGCAGTTTCCGGAAAAGCTCATTCCCCTGATGATCCTGAACGCCTTAACGGGGAAGCCCCTCCCCCTTTACGGGGATGGCTTGAACGTCCGGGACTGGCTCTACGTCACCGACCATGGCGAGGCCTTGACGCTAGTCCTGGATCGGGGCCGGGCGGGGGAGACCTATAACATCGGAGGCAACTGCGAAAAGACCAACCTGGAGGTGGTGAAGACGGTCTGCGCGGTCCTGGATGAACTGGCCCCGGACTCCCCCCATCGGCCTCATGCCCGCCTCATCACCTATGTGAAAGACCGGCCCGGGCACGACCGGCGCTACGCCATCAACAGCGGCAAAATTTCCCGGGATTTGGGCTGGCGGCCCCGGGAGTCTTTTGAGAGCGGCTTGGCCAAAACGGTGCGCTGGTATTTGGATAATCCGGAGTGGGTGGCCTCGGTGCAGAGCGGCGAGTACCGCCAGTGGCTGGAATTGCAATATGGTGGATAATGGGAAAGTAAAAAGGCAAAAGTAAAAAGGTAAAAATAATAAAAAAAACAACCGATAGATCTTGCCTTTTTACTTTTTACTTTTTCCTTAGAAGAGGACGGTTTTCATGCAGGTGACACCCCAGGCCTTTCCCGAAGTCCTGCTTATTGAACCCAGGGTGTTCCGGGACCGCCGGGGGCACTTCCTGGAGATTTTCCAGGCCCGGCGCTATGCGGAAGGCGGCCTGCCGTCCGGCTTTGTTCAGGACAATCTCTCCTATTCCGTCAAGGGGGTGGTGCGGGCTTTGCATTACCAGTTGCGCTTCCCCCAGGGGAAGCTCATCGCGCCTTTATCCGGGGAGATTTGGGACGTGGTGGTGGATGTGCGCCGGGGGTCGCCCTTTTTCGGGAAGTGGCTGGCCGTCAGCCTCACGGCCGACCCCTGCCGCCAACTTTATGTGCCGCCCGGATTCGCCCACGGTTTTGCGGTGGTGAGCGATGAAGCTGCTGTCCTCTATAAGTGCACCGATTTTTACCACCCCGAGGATGAATGCAGCATTATCTGGAACGACCCGGACCTGGCCATCCCCTGGCCGGTGAACGCGCCGGTGCTGTCGGACAAGGATCAGGAGGGGCCAAGACTCAGGGATCTGCCGCCGGAGCATTTGCCGGTTTACCACCCATGAAGATCCTCCTCACCGGTAAAAACGGCCTTTTGGGCCGGGATTGCCTGGCAGTTTTTCAGGCAGATCATGAGGTTCTGGCTCTCTCTCACCAGGAGTTGGACATCAATGACCTGGGCCGGGTGGAAAAGGCCGTGGCCGCGTTCCGGCCCGAGGTTATTGTCAACTGCGCGGCGTTCACCCAGGTGGACCTGTGCGAAACCGAGCGGGAGCAGGCGGTCCGGGGCAACATCAGCGGGCCCCGGAACCTGGCCCTGAGCGCCGCTCACCATGATGCCCTCCTGGTGCACATCTCCTCGGATTATGTTTTTGACGGCCGCAAGCCCCCGCCCGAACAATATCTGGAGGGCGATGCCACCAATCCCCTGTCCTGGTATGGCCGCACCAAGCTGGAAGGGGAGTTGGCCATCCGGAGTATCACCCCCCGCCACATCATCGTGCGCACCGCCTGGCTGTATGGGCGGCATGGCCCCAATTTTCTGAAAAAGATCCTCAAGTTGGCCCTCTCGCCCCAAATCCCCGAACTCAAGGTGGTGGATGACCAGTTCGGCTCCCCCACCTGGTCGTTGCGGCTGGCCCAACAAGTGGCCAGGCTGCTCATGGCCGGCGGCGAGGGCATTTATCACGCCAGCGGTGAAGGATACTGCACCTGGTTTGCCTTGGCCCGCCACTTTTTGAGCTGCCTGGGTATAGAGAAACCACTTCGACCCTGCGCCACCAGCGAGTTCCCCACCCCGGCGGTGCGGCCGCAAAACTCCATCCTGGAAAACCGGCGGCTCAAAGAGGCAGGCCTCAATGTCATGCGTCCCTGGCAGGAGGATGTGAGCGAGTTTGTGGAGGTTTTTCGGGACGAACTTCTGAATGAAGTGAGAGCAGTTAGGAGTGAAAAGTGAGCAGTAGGCTGCAGGCTTTTCAGAGCAGTCGGGCATGAGTCGTTGGCTTTCTTAAAAGAATGAAAAGATTGGCAGGGGGGGCGTCTCCGCCCGCCAGTCGGTTAGACCGAGTGTCTGAAGGCGGGATGCGCTTCGCTTTCCCGCCCTACGGCTCGAAACTTTTCAGGACATGTGCTCATGAGCCGCCGGCTCTCTTAAAACCATGAAAAAAACCTGGTGGCACAAATGTCCTCACCTGTGCCGGGACGGGCTGGAAGCCCGTCCTACCGCGCTAACCCACTTTATTGATGAACTTTTCCAAAAAATGACAACACATTGAAATATCTTATTAAAATTAAAAACCAATAGAAGCGGAGTGTTTTTTGCACAGGCTGGAAGGCCTGTGCCACCAATTCTTTGCCTCCTGGTAAATTATCCGGGCTAAGAGATCGGGAGGGGAAGCGTAGGGGCATGACTTGCCATGCCCTAAGTAAATGTAATGCGGGCACTGCCCGCCAAATAGGGCGGTGGGCAGTGCCCACCCTGCATAAACTTTTCGTAACAATTCCTTAGGGGTCCTAAGCCCTCCCGGGAAAACGCAAAGACGGCCGGAAGGCCGGGTTCGGCCGGTTACAACCGGCTGATTATTTTCTCAAGGCGGACCCGCACTCCCTGATTGGTCAGGTGCTCCTCCTCCAGGAGCTTGCGGATGCTGTCGACAATTTCCAGATCCCCCATGGTGTATTCTCGACGTTGGGAGCCGGTGCGGGTGGGCTGCAAGAAATCCGCAAAGGATTTCTCCCAGTAGCGCAGGGTAACCTTTTTTACTCCTGTGAGGCGGGAAACCTGGTCGATGGTGAGCTTAAAGTCGGGGCGCAATTGTTCCATGTTCGTATCTCTCCTTGACACCTGGCGGACTTCCGTGTCCTTAGTCTCTCTTACTGTAATGAGTATCGAACTGTTAGCTGAAACACTTCAATTTTTTTTCATAACCATCTCATCCGGAGAAGGCCTGGCGCAGCCCCTTGCCGCCTGCGGGTGATCATGTTACAGAATGACCATATTTTCTTAGAGAAGGGCTGATGAAAAAGTTTGGCCGATTCCTGTTGACCTTGCTGAAATGGGCCGTGCTGACCCTGGTGCTGCTGGAGATTTTGTGTTTTCTCTTGATTACGGTCTCCAACCTCATGCTTTTCGGCTCCATCTGGAAGGGGAGCCAGGTCCACTACGATCCTTATGCCCAGTATCTCAATGTCAAGGGAGTGCGGCCCACGGCCCATAATGCGCCGGAGCAGGAGGGCCAGCCCGCCAGACATATCTGGATGTTGGGGGGCTCCACCACCCGCTGCGAGGGGGTGCCTCATGAGCAGAGCATCGCCAGTTACCTGTCCCAGCGGCTCAACGCCTCGGGCCAGGGGCAGCCCGTGGTGGTGGCCAATTTTGGGGAAAACACCTTCAATTCGGTGATGGAGGCCAAATACCTGCAGAAACTCTTGATGGACAGCCCCCGGCCCCCAGACCTGGTGATTTTTTACGACGGGGCCAATGACTGTATTTATTTTAACGAATACCGCCTCCCTCATGCCCATTACGCCTACCGGCGCCTGCAGGGTCCCATCGAGAGTTATCGCGGGAGTTTTTTGGGCTTATTCAAACCCTTCACCGCGGCGCTCTATTCTTCTTATACCTTTGAGACCTGCGACCGGCTGAGGCAGGGAATCGTGCCTTTAACCGAGGATGACCCGGCTCTCCTTTCGATGCGGGGGGCGATAAAAAGGCGCTATGACCATTTGCAGCGGCTAGCCGCGGCCTATGGCGCCAAATTTATCGTGTTCTGGCAGCCCCTCATGTGGGTGGAAACCGGCAGGCGGGACCGGGGCGGCGGCCTGATCAATGCCAGGTTTCATAATTTCAAGGAGAACTTCGGCAAGTGCTACGACGCCGTTGCGGCTGATCTTGAGAAAGAGCCCTATTTTGTCAACTTCCAGAACATTCTCTTATCCCGCCAAGAGCCGGTGTACGACGCGGATGGGGTGCACCTGAACGGGGTGGGCAATCGCCTGGTGGCCGAGGCCATGGCCCGGGTGCTGGTAGAGCGGGGGTGGTGAAGAAAGTAGCAGTTAGCAGTTAGTTGGTATAGGTAGCGGCTTCCTCTCATCCCCAAGCTCCTGCTGGGTGACGCCCCTGGACGCCAGTGTCTGCCTGGAGTGGTGAAGAGGGCGGGGATTTTAGGCAGAAATGTAGTCGCAGGCTTGAGCCTCCCGCCTGTACAGGTAGTTATTGCTTATTGCGAGTTATCAGGACAGAAATCAGGTTTACTGGCCAAGAAATGGTGGGCAGTGCCCACCGTAGGTCCCATCTTTACCGGAGGCCCTGATACCAAGTTGCCATCAAACAAGTAATTTTTTTGGGCACGGCTTGCCGTGCCCAGACGCAGGCTTAGCCTCGCGGCTACATTTTATTACCCCTATGACCGCAACTTGGCATGAAATGGCATAACGAAAAGGCGGGATGCGCTTTGCTTTCCCGCCCTACGGTGATTCTAACTGCTGACTGCTAATCCAATTCGTATTCCTGCCGCCAGTCGCCCTCTTCTTTGAAAACGGGCTGGTCTTTTTTGTCGAAAAGGAAATCCTCCATCACCAGGTAGTCCATCTCGGTGCGCATGAAGCAGCGGTAGGCGTCCAGGGGGGTGCAGACAATGGGTTCGCCCCGGACGTTGAAGCTGGTGTTAACGATGAGGCCGTAGCCGGTGAGATCCTGGAAGGCCTTGATGAGGCGCCAGTATTTCTCGTTGGTTTCCCGGTGCACTGTCTGGATGCGGGCCGAGTAGTCCACGTGGGTGATGGCCGGGACGTCCGAACGCAGGATGTAGAGGCGGTCGAAAAGGTCGAGGTCCTGGTAGCCCGGGGGCAGGGGGCGGCAGCGTTCCTTGACCACCGGGGCCACCATCAGCATGTAGGGGGAGGGCCGATCCAGTTCGAAAAAGGTGGCGGTCTCTTCGTGGAGGACCGAAGGGGCGAAGGGCCGGAAACCTTCCCGGTATTTGATCTTGAGATTGAGGCGCTTTTGCATGTCGGGGTTGCGGGCGTCCCCCAGGATGCTGCGGTTGCCCAAAGCCCGGGGGCCCCACTCCATGCGCCCCTGAAACCACCCCACCACCTGGCCCTGATCCAACAACTTCGCCACGTCTTTGATGAGCTCATCGAAATCCTGATAATGCCGGTAGGGGGCGTCATACTTTCTGATGACCCGCCGGATTTCATCGGCGCCGTATTCGGGCCCCAGATAGGAGCCCTGCATGGCGTCCATGCCGGTGGGCAGGCGGCGTTCCTGGCCCTGCTCGATGTGCCAGGCGGCCAGGGCCGCGCCCACCGCGCCCCCGGCGTCGCCGGCCGCGGGCTGGATGTAAATGTCCTTGAAGGTGTGGCGGCGCAGGAGCTTGCCGTTGGCCACGCAGTTTAAGGCCACCCCTCCCGCCATGGTGAGGTAGTCGGCGCCGGTGAGCTCTTTGGCGGTGTCGGCCATGCGCAGCACCACCTCCTCGGTGACCTGCTGGATGGCCAGGGCCATGTTCATGTAGTCCTGGGTGAGGAGCCCCTTTTCCCGGGGGCGGGGGGGCAGGCCGAAGAGCCGCTCGAAACGGTCGTCCCGGCACATGGTGAGGCCGGTGGCGTAATCGAAATAGTCCATGTTGAGGAGGAGGGAGCCGTCCGGGCGGAGGTCCACCAGTTCATCGAGGATCAACTGGCGGAAGCGCCGAGTCTGCTCCGCGTCCGGTTTGCCGTAGGGGGCCAGGCCCATGAGCTTGTATTCGCCGCTGTTGACCTTGAAGCCGGTGTAGTAGGTGAACGCGGAATAGAGCAGCCCCAGGGAATGGGGGAAGTCCAACTCCCGCAAGATGGTGATGTCGTTCCCACGGCCTATGCCGATGGTGGAGGTGGCCCACTCGCCCACCCCGTCAATGGTGAGGATGGCGGCTTCCTCAAATGGGGATGGATAAAAGGCGCTGGCCGCGTGGGACAGGTGGTGCTCCGGGAAGAGGAGGGGAGGGCAGGTCTTCCCGGCCCCGGCCAGCTCGTCTTTCAGGAGTTGGCGCATGAGGAGCTTTTCTTTAATCCACACGGGCATGGCCATGAGGAAGCTCCTAAGACCCCGGGGCGCGAAGGCGTGATAGGTCTCCAGGAGCCGCTCGAACTTGAGGTAGGGCTTGTCGTAAAAGGCCACCGCCGAAACGTCGTCGATGGTGCGCCCGGCTTCCTCCAGAACATAGGCCAGGGCCTGGGTGGGGAAGTTGTGGTCGTGCTTCTTGCGGCTGAAGCGCTCCTGCTGAGCCGCGGCGACAATCTCCCCATCCACCAGGATGGCGGCGGCGCTGTCGTGATAGTAGGCCGACAGGCCGACAATGGCTTCCGGCATGGCAGATCCCTTAAAAGATGGTGTAAATGAAGGGGGCGATGGCAGAACCGCTGGTAAATACGATGAGGATGCCGAAGAACAGGAGCGTAATGATGATGGGCAGCAGCCAGTATTTTTTCCGGGTTCTCATGAAGCCCCATAAGTCGGTTAAAAAATCCATGATCTTTTCTCCCCTTGTTAATAAGGCGCCTTTAAATCTTTTTTGGCAATCAGGTCGGCCCGCACCATGAAGACCGAGTCCTGATCTTTTTTGAATTTTTTAAGTTGCAGGGAATCGGCCCCCATGAGGCGGCGAATGAGACCGATGGGGGTCACCAGGCCGAAAAAAAGGATACTGAGAATTATGGTGGACATGACCGTGCCGAGAAGGTGCGACAGGCCGAACCACAGGCCGGCCAGGGGCTGGAAGGCCCGGGGCCACACCATGGTGACCACCAGAAAAAGCATGCCCAGGGGCAGCGCTTTGTTGATCTGCCAGAAATAGACCAGGAGGAGGCACAACAGGGTGAGGCCCATGCCGGTGTCCCGGGCCTGTTCCGGGGTGGCGGACAGGAGCCTTGAAAGCAGCCCTGATTTTTTCTTGGGTTTGGAGGTGGTGATAATTTCCATCTCGTAAGTTTACCCTGCTGTTCTCTGCTTGTAAAGAGACGCCAAGAGACTCATGGAACCCTGCCCGGCCGGGACGCCAAACCACCGCAGCCGCAAGCGGCCGGCGGATTTTGGGTCTTGCGTTTTTTCTGGGAATTTTAACTACAGACTATCCCCCATAGCTCCGCAAAGAGGAACCAATTGATTATACAAACAAATCCTCCCTAACCCCAGGAGTGTCCGCTAGGGTTTTTGCAAGTATCGTTTCATCTGGAACGGAAAAATGTAGCCTCGAGGCTCAAGCCTCTCGCCAGCACAGGCGGAACGCCTGTGCCACCAGGGCTTTCCTTCATGGCGGGAGTAATCGGGTCATAGGCGGATCTTATTTCTGGCATGAGGCTGAAACTCCCTCCCCCTTGATGGGAGAGGGCTGGGGTGGGGGTGGCAATTTACTTAGCAACATAGAGGCGTTCCTCACAAAACCCCCCTCCCCCAATCCATTTTTTATACCATGACGCCAGAGCCAGGTGGAGGAGAAAAGTTTCGGCTTTTCAGTCCTGTCGTGAAAACGTTTCCCCAAAGCCGGCACATTATGGCATAATGTGAGACTTGAAGTTTGAGGCGGCAGTCATCCGGGAGGCCACGACTCAGCCCGCTGGAGTCAGGGGTTTTGTCTTGAGCCTCCTGCAAAATGTAGCCGGAGGGACCTTTCGTCTCTCCCATATGAGTTAGGAGCACATTTATGGCAAGGCCGGCGGCAGGAACGGTTTACCTGGGAATCGGGATGATAATGGCGTTGGTCCTGACGGCGGGATTGGGGTGCCTCGAGGCCAAGCCTCCCCTCAGTCCCAAAGCGGAGGCCTTTAAAAAGGAAGTGCAGTCCCTGATTAATCGGATAGCCTCGCCCCTGGTGGGGCCGGTGGCCCAGAAAGACAGGGAAGGGGTTCAAAAGGCGCTGGTGAAGGCGTTTTCCCTGTGCTCTACGGAATGCGAGGGGGTTTTTTACAATGTCTTTATCCTGGACCAAAACGCAGTGCTGACGGCCGTCTATCCCCCGGCGGAAGTCAAAAGGTTCCAGTTTTCCAATTACAAGGCAGTAGAAAAAGCCTTTAAGGAAAAAAAACCCAACCAGACGATCCTGTACCAGCCGGACGGGACTCCCACCTACATAATCTGTGTGCCCCTCATCAGGGAGGGGGAGGTGTTGGGCATCCTGGCCCTGGGGTTTGACGGCAACCAGGTTAAAGATAAGCGGGGCCTGACCGAGCAGGAATTTCTCTCTTTGGATTTTCAGGCTCCCTAACCTGGGACCGGAAAGGGCTTCCCAGCGATCTGGAAAGATGCTATTTTCTGCCGAATACGTTCGTTGACCTCGAAAGACCTAAGGAAAGATGATTTTCTGGTTCTCACGCAGAGCTTGGGGACGAGGTGAGAGTGCTGCGGATTCGGAACCCAGAGATTTTAAGCCCCCCGTGCCTAAAGGGGGATTTAGATGGATTATCAACCAGTTATATAATCACCCCTGCCCCCCTTTAGAAAAAGGGGTTTTTTTCTCTTGCTTAACAACCTTGGCTGATTCAAAACGATATGGAAAATAGGTTTTGCAATGACTTTTAGTATTTGGGCGGGGCGCGGAAAAAAGTTTCTTTTTTAAGAACTGGGGGTGAACAGGTGCAATCCTGGGGAGTTGATCGGCGTGGAGCGGGTAAGGGGCAGGCAATGAAAAACCGGCGGGGTCATGCCCTCTGGGTTTATCTGCTCATGGGCCTGGCGGTGGTGTTCGGGGGTTGCCAGGCCAAGGAAGTGCCGTTGAGCCAGGAAGCCCAGGGTTTAAAGAAAGATATGCTGGGGGAACTGGATAAGCTCACGGCCGCGGTGTTGACGCCTGCAGCCCGGCAGGATTGGCAGGCCTTGAACCCGATAGTGCAGACATTTTATGAAGAGATGGTCAAGGCAGGCAAAGTTCTCCCCTTCAGGATAGGGGTTCTGGACCGGGATGGCGTCGCCCGGGGAATGTTCCCTCCTGCCAAAGAACAGGGGTTGGATTTTAGTGGTTATGCAACCACCAAGACAGTCTTTAACGAAAAGAAAAAAGCCCAAACCGCGCTTCATCTTGGGGAGAAGAAAATTTTTGCAGTAGTGTCGCCCCTCCTTGAGAAGAACCAGGTTATCGGGGCCGTGGCTTTGGTGTTTATTGAAGAAGAGCTGCAAAAAACCTGGAAGGTGTCTGAGAAAGAGTTTTTGGTCATAGATTTTAATAAATG
>JBAQHL010000007.1:0-4225 GCA_049288295.1 Desulfobaccales bacterium | reverse complement strand
AGGTGGTAGAATCTCCCGGTAAGATCAAACGTCTCTCCCTGGCGGTAGTCGTGGATGGAAATTACCCGGAGAAGGGGAACAAATTCACTCCCAGAACTCCGGAGGAGATGCGCCAGTATGCCAACCTGACCAAAAAAGCCGTGGGGTTCAGCACCGAGCGTGGTGATCAACTGGAAATCTCTTGTGTCCCCCTGGCAGGCCTGCCTGTGGAGGGAACTTCGGCCTTCAATCCCGAGGAAAGCTGGCAAAAGGGCCTGGTTTTCTCCTGGAAAATTGGACTCCTGATTCTCCTCGTCCTGGGATCTTTAATGTTTCTCCTAAAACGGCGTAAAACCCAGGTTAGGCCTCCTCTTTTGCAGGGGCCGCCACCAGTGGAACTCTCCTCCGCCGCCGCCCATGAGGCTCTTCTGCCTGAAACCGCCGGGCCGATTCCCCTGGCAGCCAGCCCCACCCGGCCGGCTTTGCCTGAACCGGTGGACGGCCAGGAAAAAGTGGGACACCTCATCACCTCCTACCCGGATCGGGCAGTGGAGGTCTTGCGTCTCTGGATTCATGAAAAGGACAACAAATAAACACATCGCATTCCATGAAAAAAGGGGCTTTTTGTGGCCGGGCCAGGAAAATCTGATCGATTAAGCGGAACCGAGAAGGCCGCCATACTCCTTCTGAGTTTGGGAGAAGGCCGGGCCGGGGACATTCTCAGCCGACTGGATGACAATGAGGTCCAACTCCTTGGGCAAAGAATATCTCGGCTCGAGTATATTCCCGTAAAACAAATAGCCAACGTTTTAGAGGAGTTCACCAGAATGATGGAGACTCCGGAGGCCATTGTGGTCCGGGGCGACCAGTTCTTCAAAAATACCATTTCCCGGTCCATGGACCTGAAACGCCAGGAAGACCTGCTGGACAAGTTGGACCTGGAGACCAGCCCGGAATTTTTTCAGAAAATCAAAAAACTTGATCCCCGCACCGTATCTTCTTTTTTGCGGAATGAGCACCCCCAGACCGTGGCTTTAGTGCTGGCTCACCTGGAGCGCCATCAAGCCGGACAGGTTTTGGCCCAGTTTCCGGAGAACCTGCAGATTGAGGTGGTAAGGAGAATGGCCAGTCTGGACCAGGTTTCCCCTGCCATTATCGAGGAGATCGATGCAGCCCTTAGGGAGGAGATCGCCCTGGTGGAGGAAGTCGGCGGCCGGTTGTTGGGCGGGCCCCAGTCCGTGGCGGAAATCCTAAACCAGATGGAACGCACCCAGGAAGGCAATATTCTGAAACGGCTGGAGGAAGAAGAGCACGAAGAACTGGCCGAGGAGATCCGTCGCTATCTCTTTACTTTTGAGGACCTCCTGGGAGTGGAAGACCGGGGCATGATGGCTCTGTTGAAAGAGGTTAATACCCAGGAACTGGCCTTGGCCCTTAAAGCGGCTTCGGACGAACTCAAGGCCAAATTTTTCCAAAGCATGTCCAGCCGGGCCGCAGAAATGCTGCAGGAGGAGCTGGAAATCATGGCCCCGGCCCGTATCCGGGATGTGGAAGGAGCCCAGCAGCGCATCATTCAATTGGCCAAAAGGTTGGAGGTGGAAGGGCAATTGGTCCTGACCGCCAAAGGCAATGACGATGTTTTCATCTGAACCGCCCAAAGTCGACCCGGAGGCGGTGGAGGATTTTCAACTGCCTCCTCTGGAATTTCAGGAGAAGTCTCTTCCACCTGCAGTCGAATTCCAACTCTCTGAATTTGGAGGACCTTCAAGCAGCCCGCAGATGGGTGGCGTATCGGCCCAGGCTGAGAAAATCCTGGCTGCCGCCCATCTCAAAGCCCAGGAAATCGAACAACAGGCCTATGAGGATGGCTTCCAACAGGGTCAGGCTGATGGCCAGGAGGTGGGAAGGCGGGCCTTGGAAGAAATCGTCAGGCGTCTTCAAGACCTGGTGGCCACCCTGGAGCAGGAACGGGAACGCCTCTTTCGGGAGAGGGAGAGGATCCTTCTGGACTTGGTGTTGTTGATAAGCGAAAAAATTTTAGCCCGGGAACTGCGTTTGCATCCTGAAGACATCCAGCACATTATCGAGGAGGGCTTCCGGCAGGTGGCCCATCAGGAGGGTCTGCGTCTTCTGGTAAGCCCCCTGGACTATGAAGTTCTCCGGCAGGTAGATATGCAATCCTGGCCCCTGGGGGTAGAGTTGCTTGCCGACGCCATGGTCAATCCCGGGGGCTTCCGCCTGGAGACCTCCCTGGGAGAAGTGGACGGCACCCGGGAAACCCGCTGGGCCCTGGTGGTCCAGGCGGTGGAGCAAGCCCTGGAGACCCTGCATGAATCCGCCGCAACGGATTGATTGGCAACATCTTCAGGCGGTTTTGCGGCAAACTTCGCCTTATGCCCTCATCGGCAGGGTCCAGGAGATGGTGGGCCTGGTGGTTACCAGCAAGGGGCCGGAGAGTGCCGTGGGCCAAATCTGTGAGATCGAGATGCCGCCGCCGGAGGCGCCAATTCCTGCTGAAGTGGTGGGGTTCCGACAAGGGAAGGTCCTGCTTATGCCCCAAGGGGAGGTGCGGGGTATTCGTCCCCAGGCGAAGGTGGTGCTCCAAGCCCAGGACCCCAGCGCCAAGGTGGGCGAAAGCCTTCTTGGCCGGGTGTTGGATGGTCTGGGAAACCCGCTGGACGGCCGGGGACCTCTCAACACCTCCCTGACTTTCCCTCTTTACCCCAAGCCCCTTAACCCCATCCAGCGGGAAAAAATCAGGGAACCTCTCGATGTGGGCATCAGGGCCATCAACGGCCTGCTTACCCTGGGGCGAGGCCAGAGAGTGGGCATTTTTGCCGGCAGCGGCGTGGGCAAGAGCACCCTGTTGGGCATGATGGCCCGCTTCACCCGCTCCGATGTCAGCGTCATTGCCCTCGTCGGGGAACGGGGCCGCGAAGTTAAAGAATTCCTGGACCACGACCTGGGAGAAGAGGGGTTGGCTCGCGCCTGCGTGGTGGCCGCCACTTCAGATACCCCGCCCCTGGCCCGACTGAGGGGTGCGTATCTGGCCACCTCCATCGCCGAATATTTTCGGGATCAAGGCAGGCACGTGCTCTTGCTCATGGACTCCCTGACCCGATTTGCCATGGCGGCCCGGGAAATTGGCCTGGCCATCGGTGAGCCTCCCACAGCCCGGGGCTATACACCCTCGGTTTTCACGCTTTTGCCTGGGTTGTTGGAGAGGGCCGGGGCCTGCCGGGGCAAGGGCAGCATAACCGGCATTTACACGGTCTTGGTGGAAGGAGACGACCTTTTGGAACCCATTGCCGACGCCACCCGGGCCATTCTGGACGGCCATATCGTTCTCACCCGGGATTTGGCTGACCGGGGTCACTACCCGTCCATCGATATTCTGGGGAGCATCTCCCGTCTCATGACTCAGGTGACGCCCTCGCCGCACCAGCACCTGCGGGAAAACCTCATCCGGGTCCTGGCGGCCTATCGGCGGGCCGAGGATTTGGTGAACATTAACGCCTACGTTCGGGGCAGCAACCCGGAAATTGATTATGCCCTGGAGAAGATCGAGGCTGTAAACCGGTATCTTCGTCAGGACAAAGAGGCAGGTATTTCTCTTGACCAGGCTGTCCAGGACCTGGAGGCCATTTTCCTTTCATGAAAGCCGCCGGGCGCTTCCGCTTCAGTCTGGAGACGGTGCTCAAGGTCCGCACCTTGCGGGAGGACCAGGCCCGCCTGGCGTTGACCCAAGCCCAGGCCCAATTGGCCCGCAGTCGACAGGCATTGTCTGAAACGGAAGCTAAATTCCTGGAAGTCCTGAACCGCCTGAAAGAAACAACCTCTCAGGATTGGCGGGCTCCTGAATATCAGTTGGTATGCGGCTACCTGGAGCATCTCAAGGTGGCCCGGGACGGTTGGCGAAAACAGGTTAGCCAGGAAGAAGCCGAAGTGGCGAAAAAAATGGTGGCCTTGGAAAAATGCCACCAGGAGCGCCGCTTATTGGAAAATCTGCGGGGGAAAAAGTTCTTAGAGTTTCGGCGAGAGTTGACCAAGTTTCTGGAAAATCAAACCGAAGCCATCGTGTTGACGCGCTGGTCTAAACCCTGAGAGGAGACGGACATGCATGCTACCATTCTCGGCTGGCCAAAGGTAACATCTCTTTCCAGTTACCTCATTTTAGGTCTTCTTCTAAAAATTGTCCTATCAACTGCGTTTCTGGTCCCTTCTCGCTGGCTGATCTGGACAGGGC
>JBAQHL010000006.1:0-2787 GCA_049288295.1 Desulfobaccales bacterium | reverse complement strand
CCCCGGCGGCGGCAATCCATGTCCTCCCTGTCACCCACAATTTACCGTTTCTGTCGAGGTCTGCTGCGCTACACCTGGGCCCGCCTTCATCCCGTGCGGGTGGCAGGGCTGGAGCATTTGCCGGCCCGGGGTCCGGCGATTATCTGCCCCAAGCATCAGCGTTGGGAGGACATTCTGGCTGTGGGACTGGCCATGCCCCCGCCTCTTTATTATATCGCCAAGGCCGAGCTTTTTGTCACGCCCATCCAGCGTGAGTTCCTGCGCGCTCTGGGAGGGGTGCCCTTGGACCGCCGAAATCCCCGAGCCACCCTGTCTTCCTTTCGTCAGCTTCTACCAATCCTCCAGCAAAAAGCCTACGTGGTCTTGTTTCCGGAAGGCACCTATGTGCGGGGCGGGGTGGGGCCCGGCAAGCACCGCCTGGTGCAGATGCTCCTCAAACTGCAGGAGCGCAACGGCCTGGGAACGCTTCCCTTTGTGCCGGTGGGACTGAGCTATGAATCCCAAGCCCCCTCATCAAGGTGGACCGTGCAGGTGCGGCTGGGGCCGCCCCTCAGCACCCGGGAGGTCGGACAGGCCCCGGCTTTCACCCACGCCATCATGGCGGAGATCGGCCGTTTATGCCAGGGGCCGGCAATGTCAAAAAAAGGATAGGAAAACCAGCCAGTAAGCATTTATGACAAGATTAAAGTGAGGAATTGGTTAATTATTTGCGCTTTTGTTTTGAAATTTTGCACAAATTTGGCTATGAAGGAGATTGCCCATGGCGCGTAAAACCACCGGGAAGACGCAGAAGGAGAAGGAAAAGATGGCGAAAACTAAGCGCTATTGCTATGCCTTTGAAGAAGGGGACGGCATCAATAAAAAATTGTTAGGCGGCAAAGGGGCCGGTTTGTGCAGCATGACCCAGATAGGCCTCCCTGTGCCACCGGGCTTTGTCATTACCACCGAAGCCAATGTGGACTACCTGGAGCACGACAAATTTCCTGAAGGCCTCATGGACGAAGTGCATGAATACATGGAGGCCCTGGAAAAGAAGACGGCCAAGGGGTTTGGCGACCCGGCCAAGCCGCTGTTGGTCTCAGTGCGTTCCGGGTCGGCCCTTTCCATGCCGGGAATGATGGACACCATCCTGAACCTGGGCTTGAATGACGAGACCGTCAAGGGCCTGATAAAGCTCACCGGGGATGAACGGTTTGTCTACGATGCCTATCGCCGCTTCCTGCAGCTTTTCGGGAAAATCGGCCTGGGAGTGGGGGATGCGGAGTTTGACGCCATCTTTGAGGAAACCAAGGAAAAACACCACGCCGCCGTGGACACTGAACTGGACGCCAAAGCCCTGGCCGAGGTGGTTCAGGGATTCAAGGACCTGATCAAAACAAAAACCGGGCGGCCCTTCCCCCAGGACCCCTGGGCTCAACTATTCCTGGCCACCGAAGGGGTTTTTAAATCCTGGATGGGGAAACGGGCCGTGGACTACCGCCGCCAGTTCAACATCACCCCGGACCAAGCTCTGGGGACCGCAGTGAACATCTGCACCATGGTTTTCGGCAACATGGGGAACGATTCCGCCACCGGGGTGGGCTTCACCCGGGACCCGGGAACGGGGGAAAATATCCTGTACGGCGACTATCTCATCAACGCCCAGGGGGAAGACGTGGTGGCCGGCATCCGCACCCCCCGGCCCCTGAAAGAGCTGCGCACCGACATGCCGGAGATTTACAAACAGCTGGAAAAGCTGCGCAGCATCCTGGAGAAACACTACCGGGAGGTGCAGGACTTCGAGTTCACCATCGAGAAGGGCAAGCTTTACATGCTTCAAACCAGGAACGGCAAAATGAACGCCTGGGCCCTGTGCAAGACCTCGGTGGACCTGGTGAAAGAAGGTCTCATCAACGAGGAGGAGGCCCTGCTCCGCATCGACCCGGACTTCCTGGAGCAATTCCTCCACCGCCGCATCGACCCTGATTTCAAACAGGAACCCCTGGCGGTGGGCATCTCGGCCTCCCCTGGCGCCGCCACCGGCAAGGTGATTTTTGATGCCGACCGGGCCGAGCACCTGGGTGGCCTGGGGGAAAAGATCATCCTGACCAGGGTGGAAACCAAACCCGAGGATATTCATGGTTTTTTTGCCGCGCAAGGGATTCTCACCAGCCGGGGCGGCAAGACCTCCCACGCGGCGGTGGTGGCCCGGGGCATGGGCAAACCCTGCGTTTCCGGGGCCGAGGGCCTGGATATTAATTACGAGCTGAAAGAAGCCCGGGTGGGCGGTGTGGTCCTCAAAGAAGGGGACATCGTCACCATCGACGGCACGGCGGGCGCGGTTTACGTGGGCGTGGTGCCCATGCTGGACCCGGAACTCCCCAAGGACTTGAAGGCTCTCATGGATTGGGCCGACAAGTATGCCAAAATCGAGGTCTGGGCCAACGCCGACACCCCGGATATGGCCCAGAAGGCCCGGGAGCACGGCGCCATGGGCATCGGTCTGTGCCGCACCGAGCGCATGTTCAACGAGTCGGACCGCCTGCCCCTCATGCGCAACATGATCCTGGCCGACACCTCCGAGGAGCGCAAGCACTGGGCCAAAAAACTCCTGCCCATGCAGCGCACGGACTTTGTGGAAATCTTCCGGGCCATGAACGGGCTGCCCGTCACCATCCGGCTCCTGGATCCGCCGCTCCATGAATTCCTGCCCACCATTGAGGAATTAATCAATGAGGTGAACAGGTTAAAGGAATTCAGCCAGATTATGTACGCTCTGGAGCAACTTCCCGGCACGGTGGCCATGCT
>JBAQHL010000005.1:0-4439 GCA_049288295.1 Desulfobaccales bacterium | reverse complement strand
GCTGAGGTATCTGCTAAACAGTTTCTCATGGGCCGGTGGCCCGCCCGCAAATAATGAAAAGCCTTTTCAGGTGTAGAGACAGCCGCCCCCGGCTGTCCGCTGAGGGCAGGCGAGGGCGCCTGCCCCTACACAATACAAACTTTTCAGGACAGTCGCCCATGAGCCTTCGGCTCTCTCAAATCCATGAAAAAACGGTGGCACAGGTTTTCAACCTGTGCCTGCACGGGCAGGATGCCCGTGCTACCGGTCACAGGTATGGCTGGGGGAATTAGAGGCGATTGAACTTTTACCGTGAAAATCTCCCGTAAGGGCGCCGCATACGTCGCCCCTACAACCGATTTTCATCATCGGGTGTGGCCCAAAATCGGGCCATGAACTGTTCATAACAGTTGCTCAGGAGCCGTTGCCCACCCGCAAATTATGAAAAGGCCGGTAGGGCAGGCGTCCCCGCCCGCCAAAAGCATAAATCATGGTGTGTAAGGCGCACCCTACAGCTCGAAACTCGAAACTCGAAACTTTTTAGGACAGATCCAGGGGGACATACGGACCGTTGATCTGGTCAAACCGTCAGATGACCAATCCCCCCCTGCCCCCCTTTAAGAAAGGGGGGTTCAAGAAATCAGTAAGCCCAAGTCCCCCTTTTCTAAAGGGGGATTTAGGGGGATTTGATAGGCATAACAAATTGTTATTATGTTACTTTATTGTTCGTAACTTTGTCTGAAATGAAAAAGACTCAGCCGCCCCCCCCGGAAACGCTCCAGTGGGACATGGATGTTCCTCTGCTCACCAACCGTTTCATACTCTATGACTTCATCAAGCTGCTGGTTGCCTCTTTCCTGGTAATGTATGTGCTCCTGGTGGTCATGACCGTCATCCTCGACCGGCGTATCAAGCTTGACGTGCTGGCGGGTTATGCCAAGCTGGGCGGCGTGGTGATGGTGGGCCTCGGGGTCATTATGATCCTGGTGATGCTCATCTTCTTCTGGAACCGCTTTCCCATGCGTTTCACCCTGTCGCACCGGGGCGCCCTGGTGGAAAGCATCAGCCGGCGGGGCAAGCTGGGAAACCGTCTGGCCATAATCCTGGGGATGCTGGCCCGCAACCCCGGGGTGGCTGGTGCCGGTTTTTTGGGAGTGGCCCAGGAATCGGTGTCTCTGGAGTGGCGGGATCTGCACCGGGTCAAGGTGCATCCGGCGCACCGGGTCATCTCTTTGATGAATAGCTGGCGGGTGGTCTTTCGCCTTTATTGCACCCCGGAAAACTATACTCCGGTCTTAGCCGCGGTGCAGACCTGGGCCGAAAAAGGCCGAAAGTCCCGGGAACGGGCGGCCCGGCGGACGGGGCCCTCACCCCGGCCCCGTCTCCTGCTGCTGAGTGGCGGCGCGCTTTTGGCCGGTTTGGCCCTGGCGGCTTTGCCCCTGGAAGTGCCGGGCCTCTGGCGGGGGCTTGTGGTGGTGTTGGGCCTGTCGGCAATTTGGCTGGCCCCTTTAAGCCGCTTCCTGGGCGTGGCGGTGCTCGTGGCGGTGGCTTCGGTGGTTGCGCTTTTTGTGAGCCAGGGACTGGAGGTGAGCCAGTTGTTCAGCGAAGAAGACTATCGGGCCTATGCCGCCAGCCGGGGTGTGCAGGTTGAAGAAGTCCCGGACTGGGCCTTGGGTAAATACCGGCGCTTCTCCACTTTTTACGGCGGCGATTGGGCCGCCACCGCCATTGCCGGCCTGGGATTGGTGTTTTTCACCGGCCTGGGCCTGGGGGCTCTCGGGGGCAGGCTGCGGGCCGAACGCTAACCCAAAACCATCGAGCCCTTCTCTTGCCCCCACGGAGTAATTCCCCTATAATCGCCCTGATGTCCAAAAGGTGCGAAACGAGGTAAGCGAACTTTATTGGCCAGGGAAAAATGTTCTTCCCATGATTCCGGGAGAAGCCGGGGGGCTGGTCCCCATCGGCGCTCCATACCCTGAGAGGCTGACTACATGATACCGCTTCTGATTATTCTTGGACTTTTGGCCACCGTTTTTCTGGTGGGTGTTACCCAATACAACCGGCTGGTCCAGAGCCGCCAGATGGCCATTGAAGGCCTCAGCGGCATTGATGTCCAGCTCAAGCGCCGCTCCGATCTGATCCCCAATCTTCTTGAGGCGGTCAAAGGCTATATGGGCCATGAGCGGGATGTCCTGGAAAAGGTGACTGATCTCCGCGCTAAAAGCATGCAGGCGGGGTCCCTGGCCGAAAAAGGCCAGGCGGAGGGCATGCTTTCCCGGGCCTTGGGTAATCTCTTCGCGGTGGCGGAGAACTACCCCGACCTCAAGGCCAGCCAGAATTTCATTGAACTCCAAAAGGCCCTGTCCGACACCGAAGAGCAGATCCAGCTTTCCCGGCGCTACTACAACGGCGGCGTCCGCAACCTCAACATTTTGGTGGATTCCTTTCCCAGCAACATTGTGGCTCGCATGTTCGGGTTCACCACCATGGAATATTTCGAACTGGAAGACCAGGCCGACCGGGCTGTGCCCAAGGTAAGTTTCCCATAACCTATGACTGCGATGACCCTTTTCCTACGAAGTTTTTTGGCGGCCCTTTGGATTGCCGGCCTCTGGGTTCTCCCCGGTCAGGCCCAGGCCTCTTTCGGCGCTTTGGAAAGGATTCGGGATTTCAAAAGCTACATCGTGGTGCACCCCGATTCCTCCATGACGGTTAAGGAAACTATCACGGTCACGAGCGCCCGGCAGGAAATCAAGCGGGGTATCGTCCGGGATTTTCCCACCACCTATAGGGACCGGTTCGGCAACACCATATAAGTGGGTTTCGAAGTGCAAGAAGTGTTGCGCAACGGTAATCCGGAACCCTACCACACCCAAGACGTCACGAACGGCACGAAGGTCTTTATTGGCCAGAAGGATGTTTTTCTGAACCCCGGGGTCTACACCTATACCATCACCTACCAGACCGACCGGCAGCTTGGGTATTTTAAAGATTTTGACGAGCTCTACTGGAATGTCACCGGAAACGGCTGGACCTTCCCCATCGATCGGGCCGAAGCGGTGGTGGTCCTCCCTGAGGGGGCCAAAATTACCAGGCACGCTGCCTATACCGGACCGACAGGTGCGCAGGGCCAGGATTTCCGGGTCAGCTATGACCGGGCCGGCAATATTGTCTTTACCACCACCCGGGGATTCAACCCCAGGGAAGGCCTGACCATTGCGGTGGCCTGGCCCAAGGGCTTCGTGGCCGAACCCACCGGTTCCGAACAGCTCGGCTACTTCCTGCGGGACAGTCTTTCCAGCATCGCCGCCATCCTGGGCCTTTTGGGAACTATTGCTTATTATTTTATGACCTGGCTCCGGGTGGGGCGCGACCCGGCCAAAGGGACCATCATCCCTCTTTTTTCTCCGCCTCGGGGCTTTTCCCCGCCGGCCGTACGCTACCTCATGCGCATGGGCTATGATAAAAAAGCCTTCGCAGCAGCTGTCGTGGACATGGCCGTTAAGGGTTACCTGAAAATCGAGGAGAACGGCGGCGACTACACCTTGCGCCGCGTCAATAAGGAGGGCAAAAATCTCGATGCCGGCGAGCAGGGCCTGGGCTCCACCCTGTTTTTGGGGGGGGACGTCATCAAGATGGAGAACAGCAATCACCACCGCATCAGCGAGGCCCGCAGCGCCCTGAAGAAGAGCCTGGATAAGGAACTCAACACTGTCTATTTCAACACCAACACCCCATCATTTTTTATGGGGCTCGGCCTGACTGCGCTGACACTGGGAGCCGTTATCTTCACCTCCCAAAATTGGGAAGCCATTTTTGCCCTGGTCTGGCTGTCTATCTGGAGTGTGGCCTGCGTCTTTTTAGCCCTCATGGTGTATCGCAGCTGGCAGGCCGTCAGCTGGGCCCGGTTGAGCTTCGGGAAAATCTTCGTCGCCCTGGCCAGCACCCTTTTTACCCTGCCCTTCTTTGCGGGTGAACTGGTGGGGCTGGGTTTGTTTGCCAAGGTCATTTCCCCGCCATCCACCCTGGCCTTTGCCATCCTGGTTTTTGCAAATGTTCTGTTTTATTATCTCCTGAAAGCCCCGACCCTGGCAGGCCGCAAAATCATGGACCAGGTGGAGGGCTTTAAAATGTATCTCTCGGTGGCCGAGCAAAGCCGCCTGGAGATACTGAATCCTCCGGAAAAGACCCCGCAGCTTTTTGAAAAATACCTTCCCTACGCCCTGGCCCTGGACGTGGAAAACGAATGGAGCGAGCAATTCGCAGAGGTGCTAGCCAAGGCTGAGGTGGATGGTCAGCCTTACTCCCCCTCCTGGTATCGAGGGAGTTCCTGGAACAATATGCAGACCTCCAATTTCTCCGACAGTTTGGGAGCCGCCTTTGCAGCCGCCATCGCCTCCTCGGCTTCCCCGCCGGGCTCATCCTCAGGAAGCGGCGGCGGCGGCTCCTCGGGCGGCGGC
>JBAQHL010000004.1:0-3940 GCA_049288295.1 Desulfobaccales bacterium | reverse complement strand
TTATCTGAAAAAACGCCATCTCCAGATAAAAGGCCTGGTCATGGGAGCCCAGGAGATGCTCAAGGAATTCATTTCCCTGGGTGAACAGGCTCGCACCAACGTCACCCTGAAGATTTGACCTTTCGCCCTCCATGCCCTCGTGTTAAAAAGAGGGAAGTTTAAGGCTCTTCATTCCTTACCCGGCGTGGTGCCCCATGATCCGCCCCCTCCGAGGCGATGAGCAGGAAACTATCTTCAGGATTATCAATGCCGCAGCCCAGGCTTATAAGGGCGTCATCCCGGCGGACTGCTGGCACGAACCGTACATGAGCCAAGGCGAACTGGAAGCTGAACTGAGGGCCGGGGTCAGGTTCTGGGGTTGGGAAGAAGGGGGTCAGGTGGCGGGGGTTATGGGCCGCCAGGACCTGGGAGAAGTAATCCTCATCCGCCACGCCTATGTGCATCCGGCCTGGCAGCGGCGGGGTCTCGGTGAGCGGCTTCTGGCCCATCTGCTCACCGGGGTCAGCGTCCCGGTCCTGGTGGGCACCTGGGCCGCAGCCCACTGGGCCATCCGCTTTTATGAAAAATACGGCTTTACCCTGGTGTCTCACCAGGAAAAGGAACGCCTGCTCCGCACCTACTGGTCCATTTCTGAACGTCAGGTTGAAACTTCCGTTGTACTAGCCAAGTACTAATCCTACGCCGGTAATTTAATGGCTAACTTCCAGGTTATCCTTAAAAATCCCCCATAACCCCTCTTTAGGAAAGGGAGGATTTAAAGACTTTTACTTAACGTTGCCCTGCTGATTATCTACCGAACATCTTGTTATCAGACATCATTGCGTCTAAGCGGCCCTGGACAGCCCTGCTTGAGGCTGTGGCCGTAAGAGTATCGCCGCCCCTCACAAGAGCCAAGAGGCAATAAGAAAAAAAATGGTCACACTGAAGATGTCCTGGATGATGGTAGCCACCGGACCGCTGGCATTGGCCGGGTCCAGGTGGAGCTTTTGAAAGAGGTATGGCACCACCAAGCCGGTGATGACTGATGAGATGATGGCGAAGAACAGGGAGATTGCCAGCACCAGCCCCAATCGGACATTCCGGTACAGGAGCAAGACGAAGCCGAAGAGCAGGAGACTGGTGCCAATGCCGATCAGGCAGACAATTAGCATTTGGCGGGACAAATACTTAATAAAGTTTAAATTTGGATTAACTGCCAGATCCCGAATGATGAAGGCCTCCATCTGGGTGCCTACGGCGTCCGCCATATACACCATAAGGGGCATGAAGGCCGCAAGAATGAGGTTTTTCTGCAAGGTGTTCTCGAACTGGCCAATGATACCTGCGGCCAAAATGCCTCCCACCAGCCCCAGGAAAAGCCAGGGGGTGCGGTGCTCCAGGGACTTGACTATGGACAACTTAAAGACATTGTCAAACATTGACTCGGATCGTTTTATCCCGGCCAAGCGGAGCATATCCTCACTCGCCTCCTGGTAAAGGGTGTGTAGAAGGGCCTTACTTAAAACGGCGCCGAGGAAAATCCCCTCCTTGTCCACGACCGGCACCGCTCTCAGGTTGTGTTCCAGGGCCAGATGGACGACCCGTTCCTGATCAGCGCGGGGGGGAGTCGTTACGAGCGAGGTGGTCATTACCTGAGAGGCAAGAGTTTGCTTGGGCTGCTGAAAGACCTCCTTGATGGAAACAACACCCTGAAGCCGGCCGGTCTGGTCCACCAAATAAATATAGGAAATGGAGTCGAAAACTCTGGCGTTCCTCAGCAATAATTTTTCGATATCAGCTATGGTGGCCTCAGGCTGGACCACAGGCACATTGGCAGTCATGACCCGCCCCACCGATTCCGGTGGATACATCTGGTCAATACGAGATTCGTTCCCCACCATCTTCTCTCCCTGAAGCTTTGTTCTGATAACGCGTTAAGGGATCCCCGAGCTGAAAGCCTGCACCATTTACCCTTAATCCTTCATTCCTTCCCTAGGTTCCCCTCCTCCTACAACTCCACCACCTCTGAGTCCAGGGGATGGCCCATGAAGAGGCTGGCCAGGAGCTGAAAGCGGGGAGTGAGGTCGGTGGTGAGATAGCGCCGGCTTTGGCCCCGGCTGAGGCGGGCTTCCATTTCCGGGTGGCGTCGCAGGTAATCCACGAGTTTCATGGCGGTGACCTGGCCGGAACAGATGAGGCGGGCGCCGCCCCCCATGCCTGCGGCGACCCGGTCGTGGAGGATGGAGTAGTGGGTGCAGCCCAGGATAAGGGTGTCCACCAAGGCCTGCTGGATGGGGCCCAGGTAGCGCCTGAGGATCATGGTGGTGCCTTCCCAGTCCTGCTCCCCTTCTTCAATCAGGGGAACCAGCAGAGGACAAGCCCGCTGAAACACCTGGACGGTGGGGTCCAGCTTGTGCAGTTCAATTTCAAAGGAACGGGAGGTGACGGTGCCCTCGGTGCCGATGACGCCGATGCGCTTCCGGGGGGAGGCCGCCAGGGCCTCTTCCACCGTGGGGATGAGCACTCCCAGCACCCGCCGTTCAGGATAGTGCTCCGGAAGGTATTTTTGCTGGATGGTTCTTAAGGCCTTGGCGGAGGCGGTGTGGCAGGCTAGAATGATGAGCTGGCAGCCCTGGCGGAAGAGGAAGTCCACCGCCTGCTGGGTAAAGCGGATCACCACCCGGTCGGAGCGGGTGCCGTAGGGGATGCGGGCGTTGTCCCCCAGGTAAAGGTAATCGTACTGGGGCAGCACCGCCAGGAACTCCCGGAGCACCACCAGTCCTCCGAAGCCTGAATCAAAAACGCCGATCATATTACTTTTTCATTAACTATTCCGACAACTTCAAAATCGTGCCCCGGCGCAGCGCGGTGTTCAGGGTGGCTCGCAGAAAAGCATAGCACAGGGCCAAATATATCACACTTTGACTGAAGCCCCATAGGAGGGGATGCGCCGAAAGCAGGGGAAATCCATAAAAGTGGCGGAAATAATCCAGGAAATGGGTCAGGGGCACAAACTGGGCCATCTCCTTGATACCGGGAGGTAAAACCGTTACCGGATAATAAAGGCCGCACAAAAGAAAGAGGAGATAGGAGAAAGCCCAGGCAGCCACTTCCGCCCGGTGGCCGAAGCGCAGCACCAGGGCCAGGACCAGCATGCCCAGGATGGCGGCATTTAGGAACATGCCGGCCAGGAAGATCACCAGGCCCATGAGCCCGGGACGCCCCAGGTCCATGTCAAAAAGGGTGGTGCTGAGCAAGCCCATAATGACAAAAACCGTAAAGCCCCGGGCCAGGCCCACCAGCCCCGACCCCAACAGGACATGGGCCAGGCGGGTGGGTGCAATAAAATTGTGCCTCAGGCTCTTGGCCCAGACATCGTAAAGCAGGGAATAGGACAGGTCCAGTTGGGCAATCTGGATGGTGTTCATGCCTATGGCGCCGATGAGCACAAAGGTCACCGTCTCTTTGTCCAATTGCAGGAACTTGGTGAGCAGACCCACAGAAAAAATGGCAATGCCGGGCCAGAAGAGCATCTCGAAGATGGCGAAGACATTGCGCCGGTTGACCAGAAGGCTGCGGGCGGCAAAGGCCCAGACTTTGTTAAATTCAGTGCGTAATTTCACGGTATAACTCTTCCAGATCCGCCTCTTTGACCCTGACTTCGGGCGGGTCCGGGGACTGATGGGTGATTTCTTCCAGCAGGGGGGCCAGGCGCACTTCCACCCGGTCCAGGACCAGGTGCACCTGGGAGTCCTTCACCTCACAGGAAAGCACTCCCGGCAGGCGGTGGAAATCAAGGGGGGGTATGCCGTTTCGATAAGTGAGGGACAAATGGTCCCCCAAACCGAGGCGGGCCTGGAGGTCAGGAATGGTCCCGGTGGCCGCGATCCGGCCGTTTTTCAGGAAAGCCACCTCGCTGCACAGCATCTCCGCCTCCCTGAGGTTGTGGGTGGTCAAAAGG
>JBAQHL010000003.1:0-2125 GCA_049288295.1 Desulfobaccales bacterium | reverse complement strand
CTGTATGTCCCTCTATCAACTCCCTGATAATTACCTCATGGGAGGACAACCTGGTCTTAAGCCACTTTGCCGCCGAATTTCAGGCCGGCGTTCTCCAGTTCCTTGATGCGGTCCCGGAGTTCTGCGGCCCTTTCGAATTCCAGCTTCTTGGCCGCGGCCTTCATTTCCTTTTTGAGGCGGGAGATCTGGGCCGGGAGGTTCTCCACCAGATAGGGGGTTTGCTCCTCTGCAGCCAGGGGCACGGTGACGTAATCGGCTTCATACACCGAGGACAGGACGTCCTTGATGGAGCTCTTGATGGTCTCCGGGGTGATGCCGTGGGTCCGGTTGTATTCTTCCTGGAGGCGCCGCCGCCGGTCGGTTTCGCTGATGGCCGCCTGCATGGAGGGAGTCAGGCGGTCGGCGTAGAACAGCACTTCCCCGCCCACGTTCCGGGCCGCCCGGCCGCAGGTATGGATGAGGCTCCGTTCGCTGCGCAGAAAACCCTCCTTGTCCGCGTCCAGGATGGCCACGAGCGACACTTCGGGAAGGTCCAGGCCTTCTCTTAAAAGATTGATGCCGATGAGCACATCAAAAACCCCCAGGCGCAGGTCCCGGATGATCTCCATGCGCTCCAGGGTGGTGATGTCCGAGTGCAGGTAGCGCACCTTGAGGCCCAACTCCTGGTAATATTCGGTGAGATCCTCCGCCATGCGCTTGGTGAGGGTGGTGATGAGCACCCGCTCCCCCCGGTCCACCCGCCGCCTTACTTCCCCCAAAAGGTCGTCCACCTGGTGGGTGGCGGGCTTCACCGTGATTTTGGGGTCCATGAGGCCGGTGGGCCGGACCACCTGCTCGATCACCGCGTCCCTGGCCTTTTCCAGTTCGTAGGGGCCGGGGGTGGCGGACACGTAAAGAACCTGGGAGACCCGTTCCTTGAATTCATCGAAGCGCAGGGGCCGGTTGTCCAGGGCCGAGGGGAGCCTGAAGCCGTATTCCACCAGGGTTTCCTTGCGGGAGCGGTCCCCCCGGTACATGCCCCGGAGTTGGGGCACCGCGATGTGGCTTTCATCAATGACCATGAGGGATTTTCTCGGGAGATAATCCAGGAGCGTTGGGGGGGGCTCCCCCGCCTTCCGGCCGGTGAGGTGCCGGGAGTAATTCTCGATGCCGTGGCAAAACCCCAACTCCTTCATCATCTCCAGGTCAAACAGCGTGCGCTCCCGGATGCGCTGGGCCTCGATGAGCTTCCCCTGGGACTCGAACCAGGCCACCCGCTCTTTCATCTCCGCCACGATGGCCACCAGGGCCTGTTGCCTGACGGTTTCCGGGATGACATAATGGCTGGCGGGGAAGATGGTGACCTTCTCCAGGGTTCTGAGGGTCTTGCCCCGCAGGGGGTCGATCTCCTTGATGGCTTCTATTTCATCGCCGAAGAACTCCACCCGGAGGGCCCGGTCTTCCTCGTAGGCCGGGAAGATCTCCACCCGGTCCCCCCGCACCCTGAAGGTGCCCCGGTGGAAGTCCAGGTCGTTGCGCTCGTAAAGGATTTCCACTAATTTCCGCAGCACCTCCCGGCGGCTCTTTTCCATGCCCGCTTCCAGGTAGAGGAGCATGCCGTGGTAGGCCTCCGGGGACCCCAGGCCGTAGATGCAGGACACCGAGGCCACGATGATGACGTCCTGGCGCTCCAAAAGCGAGCGGGTGGCGGAGTGGCGCATACGGTCAATGGCTTCGTTGATGGCGGAGTCTTTTTCGATGTAGAGGTCGGCCTGGGGAATATAGGCCTCCGGCTGATAATAGTCGTAGTAGGAGACGAAATACTCCACCGCGTTTTCCGGAAAAAACTCCTTGAATTCGCCGTAGAGCTGGGCCGCCAGGGTCTTGTTGGGGGCCAGGATCAGGGTGGGGAGCTGTATCTGGGCGATGACATTGGCCACGGTGAAGGTCTTGCCGGAACCGGTGACCCCCAGGAGCACCTGGTGGAGATCCCCTGATGCAATTCCCTGGAGTAACTGCCGGATGGCCCGGGGCTGGTCCCCCTGGGGCCGGAAATCCGACACCAGCTTGAAGGTGTCACCCATATAAAGGTCTTATCGGCTTGCCTGGGGTATTTGTTGTGGGGGGAGGGGCCAGGGATTTGAAA
>JBAQHL010000002.1:0-2544 GCA_049288295.1 Desulfobaccales bacterium | reverse complement strand
GAGCATGGTTTAGGCTGGTTTCCGGTTTCCGGTTTTCAGTTTTCGGTTAAAAGAAGATGGAGCCTCGGAAGCCGGTGTTCTCCATGATTTTTGTAAAAGTCTCATCTTGTATTACCCGATTTTATGCCGAAAGCGGCGAATGGCCAGGGTCAGGAAAAACACCGCAAAAAAAATGAGCATGAGGGCCGAGGGCCACAGCACCTCCAGCCCCACCCCTTTGAGATAGACGCCCTTGGCGATGGTGACCAGGTAGCGGGCCGGGACCAGGAAGGAGGCTATTTGCAGGAAAGGGGGCATGAGGGGAATGGCAAAGACAAAGCCGGAGAGCAAAAAGGCCGGCAAGAAGGTGATGAGGGTGGCCATCTGGTAAGCCTGCAGCTGATTTTCCGACAGGATGGAAATGAGCATCCCCAGACCCAGCATGACAATGAGAAAAACGGCGGACAGGATGACGTACAGGATGATGCTGCCTTTAAGGGGCACCCCAAAAAGGAATTCCCCCATGGCCACGGCAATGGCCAGATCCAGGAGGCCCAGGAGAAAATAGGGACCGAGCTTGCCGAAAATAAGTTCGGTTTTGCGGAGAGGCGTGGCCAGAAGACTTTCCATGCTGCCCCGCTCCACCTCCCGGACAATGGTGAGCGCGGTGAGGAGGGCCCCCACCATGGTCATGATGATGACAATGAGGCCGGGGATAATATAATTTTTGCTCTCCAGGTCTTCGTTGAACCAGAAGCGCAGGCGGGCCGTCACCGGGGTGCCGGCTTCGTTGACGCCCTTCCTGTTGAGCCGTTCCAGCAGAACCGCCTGATTGTATTCCTGGGCCACCCCCTGGACATAGCCTTGAATGATGTTGGCGGTATTGGCGTCGGTGCCGTCCAGGATGGCCTGAATTTTGGCGGTTTCCCCGGACTTGAGGGTGCGGGAAAAATCGTAGGGCACCGCCAGGGCCAGGCGGATTTCCCGGGCATCCATGAGGCCCCGGATGTCACTGTACCCCATCACCCAGTGACGGAGATCAAAATAGCGGCTTCCCTGGAAATTCTTCAAGAAATCCTGGCTGATGCGGCTTCTGCCCTGGTCATAAACTGCGGTGGGCACATACTTGATGTCGAAGGTCAGGGCGTAGCCGTAGAGGATAAGGAGGGTCACCGGCAGGAGGATGATCTGAAAAAGGCTCTGGTAGTCCCGCCGGATATGGATGAGTTCTTTTCTGAAGATGGCCCCGGTGCGTCTCAGGTCCACGTCAGCCCTCCCCGGCCCGTTGAATAAGGGAAATAAAAGCGTCCTCCAGGGTGGGGGTGATGCGGCTTAAGCGCCGCACCGTGATGCCGGCTTGGGTGAGGCTCTGGCGCAGGGCCCTTTCCGCCTCCTCCGGGTGCAGCGCGGCCACGTGGAGGCCGTCCCCGAAAACCGCGGCTTCGCCCAGTTCGGGAAGGCGGCGGGCCACCTCCAGGGCTTCCCCCAGGCGGTCGGGGTAGACGGCCAGGATGGTCTCCGGGAGGGCGGTTTTCAGGTCCCGGGGGGAACCGGCGGCAATGACCCGGCCCTGGTAAATAAGGACCAGGCGGTCGCAGAATTCGGCCTCGTCCATGTAGTGGGTGGTGACCAGAACCGTCACCCCTTTGTCGGCCATGGTGTAGATGAGGTCCCAGAAATTGCGGCGGGAGATGGGGTCCACCCCGCTGGTGGGCTCATCCAGAAAGAGAATGGCGGGTTCGTGCAACACCGCCGAGGCCAGGGCCAGGCGCTGCCTGAGCCCCAGGGCCAGGTCCCGGGTGAGGTCCCGGCGCCGGTCCGTGAGGTCCACCAGGGCCAGGGCCTCTTCCAGGCGGTCCGCCAGCCGGTCCGAGGGGAGGCCGTAAACGCCGCCGAAAAAGGAAAGGTTTTCTTCGGCGGTGAGGTCCTCGTAAAGGGAAAAGCGCTGGGACATGTAGCCGATGCGGGCTTTGATGCGGTCATGGTCCCGGACAATATGGAGGCCGTCCACCCAGCCCTCGCCGGCAGTGGGGAGCAGCAGGCCGTTTAACATGCGGATGGTGGTGGACTTGCCGGCGCCGTTGGGGCCTAAAAATCCGAAAATCTCCCCCCGGGCCACGGTGAAGCTGACGTTGTCCACAGCCCGGAATTTCCCGAAGTCCCGGGTGAGGTTTTTTACCTCAATGGCGGGTCCATGGGCATTTTGGGTCATGGGGAATACGGGGATATTTGAGCAAAGGTTAGTGGCAGTGTCAAGAGTTTCACAGGTCAGAGGAGTTCCCCAGTTAGATGCAAAATAGAGCTTTGCGTCCACTAGCGGTCCCCGAGCAGGAGGGGAACCAGAAGGGGGAAAATGTAGGCGCAGGCTTCAGCCTGCGCTTGCACAGGCTGGAAAGCCTGTGCCACCATTTGAGTGCAAATTGATATTAAATCAGTAAGTGTCCGGTAAGAATTTTGCAAAGAGAGCTTTTAAGCCCCCTCCCCACGGTGAGGTGGTTGGGGGAGGGGGGCTTTGGGGAGCAACACCCCTTTTTCGCAGAAAAATTTGCCACCCCCACCCCAGCC
>JBAQHL010000001.1:0-1810 GCA_049288295.1 Desulfobaccales bacterium | reverse complement strand
CCCTGTATGGTTAATATCCATCCTTTTTGATTCATTAAAGTATTTTTAATAAAATTAAAGTTGAGTTTAAGAATGTTTATTTAGTTTTTTGAAAATAAGAAATGAAATATCAAGTATATTCCTTTGGTAATCAAGGAATATGCCAATCTCATCAATGAAATAACCAGTTAAAATAATTTAGTCTTTTCAGAAGAACATTTGACAGCTGGCAAATAATGATTCAAAAAATCAACATAAAGCAGTTTTTTTCAACATTTCTTGAAACATGGCCAAAGAAGGAGTAGTCCAGGGATGGAGGGAAAGCTGGAAATACCGGTGGAGGTTTCCGTTTTGGGCGCTTTTTATGCGGAGATAGCCAGGTGTTACCGGGGAATGATCAAACTGTCCCTGTTAATCTGAACCAGGCTCAGAAAAACGGACTGAGAAAAGGGCTGGATGCCTTCCAGGCACCTTATTCGGAAGCAGGGGAGAACCTCAAAAGGCAGGAAAACGCACACAACTAACAAAAAGACAGAAAGGTGAGATCAGCGAGCCGAGGGGGAAGTAACCCTCCAGATGAAGAAGATCAGCAGCACGCAGAAGTAAGGCACCCATGGGTTTGAAAAGGAATTGAAGACAATACCAAAAAATCCTCTCAGGCCGGCGAGAAGTTCTGGAAACATGGCGGTCCTCTCTGATAGACGCCTGATGGGCAGGCACTTCATACCAAGTTCCCATCAAACAAGTAATTTTTCTTGTATGGGCACGGCTTGCCGTGCCTCTGCGCAGGCTAAAGCCTGCGGCTACATTTTATTACCTCTATGACCGAAACTTGGTATCAGTTATTGTGCGGAATACGCTGTAATATACTGCAAGAATTATACCGTAAAAGAATGGGGCGGCGGGGGCAGGATCAGGGGAATTTAAAAATGCCCTGCCAATCCGGGGGCGGCGGCGCCTCTGCAAACAAACGGCAGCGACTCAGAAAGACCTGCGCCGGGCGGTCCCCCGGTTTGAAAACCAGGACATCGCTAAAAGCCCGGGAGGCCTTATCCCACTGACGGCGGCGGTAAGCCTCCAAGCCCACCTCAAAGGACGCCAGCCAGGGGGGCAAGCCCTCTCGAGGGTAAGGCCCCACCAGTTCATAGATGGTCAGCGCCTGATCCTGGCCCTTGACCCTAATTAGGTCCAATTCCCGGACCACCAGGTGGTCCCTGACCCGCCGGCAGGTCTCCTCGCTTAACAAGATGCGGGTGCCGTAGACCTTGTTGACTTCCTCCAACAGGGTGGCCACCGCCACCGTCTCACCCAAAACCGTGTAGTTGAAACGCTCACGAGAGCCGACGTTCCCCGCCACTACGGGACCGGTGTGCAAACCCAGTCTTTCCACCAGGGGGGGCAGACCCTGAGCTTGCCATTTCATCTGCAATTCGGTCATGGTTTTTTCCATTTCAATGGCAGCCCAACAGGCGCGCAGGGCATGATCGGGCAGGGCCACGGGCGCACCCCACAGGGCCATGAGGGCATCGCCGATATATTTATCCAGGGTGCCCCGGTAGGCCATGATGATTTGGGTCATGGGAGTGAAGTATTCATTTAACAATTTGATCAAGGTCTGGGTGGGCATGACCTCAGAAAGGCGGGTGAAGCCCTCCAGGTCCGCAAAAAGCACCGTGGTCTCCAGTTCTTCTCCCCCCAATTCCAGGCGTTCGGGGCGAGCAGTAATGGCCTCCACCACCGAGGGGGCCACATATCGGCCAAAGGCCTGCCGCAGCCAGCGTTTTTCCCGGGCCTCCATAAAATAGTGGCCCAAAATATTGCCCGCATAGAC